>NZ_JANSJI010000223.1:0-6441 GCF_047462475.1 Synechococcus sp. H55.11 | reverse complement strand
GGGAGCGCTCCCTCACCCCCAGCCCCTCTCCCAGCGGGAGCGCTCCCTCACCCCCAGCCCCTCTCCCAGCGGGAGAGGGGAGTTAACGAACCGTTTCATGGCGATTGGACATGATGCCAATACGCAACTGGGTACGGGATCAGCTTGGTTGCAGCGTCTCAATTCCCTCAGGAAGGGCGATGATCGCCTCTTGGGCCATGCCGATGAACAGGCCATGCTCCACCACCCCCACCGTCCCCTTGAGTTGATCGGCGATCTTGGCGGGATCGGCGATGGGGCCGAATTGGCAATCGAGGATGTAGTGCTGTTCATCCGTCAGGTAGGGATCCCCTTGGGCATTCAACCGCAAAGTGGCCGCACAGCCAATAGCCTCTACCCGCGCCAAGGTGGTTTTCCAGCCAAAGCGCACCACCTCCACGGGCACCGGGAAGCGAGTGCCCAGATGCGTCACCTTCTTAGAGGCATCGGCGATGATGATCAGCTCGGCGGCGCTGGCCTCTACCAGTTTTTCCCGCAGCAGAGCCCCCCCCGCTCCTTTGATCAAGTTCAGGGATCCCACTTCAATTTCGTCGGCTCCATCGATGGCCAGATCCAGGCGGGGCTGCTCCTCCAGGGTGGCCAGCGGGATCCCCAGGGAGCGGGCTTGTTCTGCTGTGCGCTCCGAGGTGGGCACACCGATGAACTGCAGCCCCTCCTTTTGCATCCGCTCCGCCAGGGCGCTCACCGCAAAAGCAGCCGTGGATCCTGTGCCCAGCCCCACCACCATCCCTGACTGCACCTTTTGAGCCGCCGCTTGGGCTGCTGCCTGTTTCAGCTCATCTGCACTGGCCATCTCGCCTTTCCGGAGTCCAACCGAATTATTCTACCGCCCGCTCCAGCTAAAGCCCTGCGGCGCTGCCACCACCTGGCCAAAGAGATCGTAGGGCTCGGCGCGAGTAATCTGCACCGGCACCAGGGATCCCAGGGATCCCGGCCCGCGCACGTACACCACCCCGTCCACCTCAGGGGCAAAGCGGGGGGAACGGCCAATCCACTCGCCGGTGCGGGGGTTTTCCTGCTCCAGGAGCACAGGCACCACCTGCCCCACCTGCTCGCGGTTGCGGCGGAAGGCGATCCCCTGTTGCAGTTGCATCAGGCGGGCGCGGCGCTCTTCCTTAAGGGGCTCCGGCACTTGCTGGGGAAGGTGGTAGGCGGGTGTGCCTTCTTCAGGAGAAAAGGTAAACACCCCCACATGGTCAAATTGGTGGCGCTGCACAAAGTCCAACAGATGCTGTAAGTGCTCCTCCGTCTCGCCGGGAAAGCCGACAATAAAGCTGGTGCGCAGCACGGCGTTGGGCAGCGCCTGGCGCAGCCGCTCGATTACCCGGTCGTTGACCTGGCCCTGCCAGGGGCGGTTCATGGCTTTGAGGATCTGCGGGTGGCTGTGCTGCAGCGGCAGATCCAGATAGGGCAGGAAATTGGGCGTCTCTTGAATGGCCTCCACCACTGCCGGGGTAATGCCGGTGGGGTAGGCATAGAGCATGCGGATCCAGGGGATGGGGATCCGGCCCAGGGCGCGGATGAGCCCGGCCAGCCGCGGCTCCCCGTAGAGGTCGATCCCGTAGTTGGTGGTGATCTGGGAAATGAGAATCAACTCCTGCACCCCTTCTGCGGCCAGTTGCTCCGCCTCCCGCAGAATGGACTCGATGGGGCGGGAGCGTTGCTTGCCCCGCAGGTGGGGGATGATGCAAAAAGAGCAGCGGTAATCACATCCTTCGGCCACCCGCAGGTAGGCCACCGGCGCATGGGTGGTGCGATAGCGGGGGACGGTCTCGTCGGCAATGTAGTCCAAGCTGGAGGTGACGGCGTTGACCCGCTCCCCTCGCTCCGCCCGCTCGATCACCTGCACGATCTGGTGGTAATCGCCGGTGCCGACGATGGCCACCGCCTCCGGGATCTCCCGCAGCAGCTCCTCTTGGAAGTGCTGGGCCAAGCAGCCGGCGATGAGGATCTTTTTGCCCTGTACCGCCAGCTCCATCAGGGTGCTGACCGACTCCCGCCGCGCCGCCTCGATGAAGCTGCAGGTGTTGACGATGACGTAGTCGGCGCTGTCTTCGTCGCCTTCCACCCGGTAGCCCGCCTGGGCCAGCAGGCCCAGCATGTGCTCGGTGTCCACCCGGTTTTTCTCACAGCCCAGGTGCACAACGGCAACTGCCGGCGCTTTCTTTGGGGGAGCGGCAGGGCTGCGAGAGGGCGTAGGCAAAGCGGTCTCCAACCGGTTCATAGCCACAGGAGAGGCCGAGAGAATGGCGACAGCAGAAATGAAAGTTTTCTTATTCTAGTTTAGGTTTCGCTACTCCTCTGCCAACCAGCTCAATCGGGCTACCCCCCAAGTTGAACCCACACCAAGCCAAGAGCCACAGCCACTGCCAGACCGCTGGCCGCCCAACTGCAGGGATCCCCGCCAGCCGCTGTCGGAACCAAGGGCGCCCGCCCGTAGCCCCGCAGGCGCAGCGCCTGATAGACGCGCTCGGAGCGCTCATAGCTGCGCACCAGGAGAGTAGCCACCCCAGCAGCCAGGAAGGGCAGGTCTTGGCGCAAGGCCGGGCCCGGACGCCACAGGGATCCCCGCGGCTGCCAGCCCCTCAGCCAAGCTGCCCGCTGCATCTGCTGCCACTGGGCGCTTATCTCCTGCAGGTAGCGCTGCGTCAGCCAGGCCAACTCCAAGAGCAGGTCGGGGATCCCCAGCGCCCGCAAAGCCGCCAACAGTTCCAGCAGGGGGGTGGTCTCCAAAAGCAGCGTCGCCAGCGCCAACAAAGCCAGGCTGCGCCCAACGACATAGAGCGCCTTCTCCAGCCCCTCCCACCGCAGAGCCAGGGATCCCCACTGCCAGAGGATGGTGTTCCCCATAACTAACGGTAGGAGAGCGACGAGAGCTATTAGCAAAGCGCCTGGGGCGGCCAGCCGTTTCAGTCCTCGGCTGAGCGGCACTCCCGACAGCGCCCAGAGAAGAGCCAGCAGCGCCCAGGCCAGGGGCAGCAAGGCCAAGCGCTGCACCTGGGCAAAAGCTGCCATCAGGGCTCCCAGGCCCACCAGCTTGGGCAAAGGCCGCCAGCGGTGAAGCCAAGAGGGGGAGGGAGGGAGGGGAGCGGGTGGAGAGAACTGCGTTCCCCTGAGATCCTGGGAGATGACGGCCTCGGCCCTATCTTTTGGCATCTTCTCCCAGCAGCTCCGGCTGCACCCGCTGCAAAAACCGCACCACCCAACAGGTAAACAGCCCCTCCACCGCCGCCAAAGGGAGGTGGGCCATCACCAAGCTGCCCAAGGCCAAGCGCTCTGCTTGGGTGGAGACCGTCCCCTCGCCCAGGAGAGCAGCCATCACCACCTCGTAGAAGAGCAGCGCCGCCAGCCCCACCCCCGCCGCCCCCGCCCAGAAGGCTGCCAACCCGTCTCCCAGCCGCCGTCGGCCCATTCGAAAGATCCCCCCTGCCAAGAGCGCCGGGATCCCCATAATGGCAGCGTTGATCCCCAGGGTGGTTAGCCCCCCGTGGCCAAAAGCCACCGCCTGAAAAAACAGGCCCACCACAATCGCCGGGTAGGCCAAGGCCCCCAGCATCACGCCCAGCAAGCCATTGAGCAGCAGGTGCAGGCTGGCCGGGGGAAAAGGCAGGTGAATGGAGGAGGCGACAAAAAAGGCGGCGGTCAGCAGCGCCGCCTTGGGCAGTTGGCGGCGGGGATCCTTTTCCAACCGCTGGAGGAGGTGTAGGCTCCAACCCGTAAGCAGGGCAGTGATGCCATAGCCCCCCAGCCAAAGCGGTGCTGGCAGAAGGCCCTCGCTGATGTGCATGGCTAGTCCTGGCTCAAAGCGGCAACACCCCCTGAGGAGTCGGGGAGTTCTGGGCCTTGGGAGGGACGGGGCCGGGAGAAGAACAGGGCCGTACCCAAGCACCCCCAGATGACACAGGCAGCCATAACCCCCCGCTGCACAGGGCCAAAGGAGGAGCCGTTGGGGATCCCTTCTGCCTGCATAGCCGCTTCGCCTACCGGCACGTTCACCACCCCGCCGTGGCCGGCCTGGCGAATGCGCACCTGCCACAGTCCCTTGAGCTCAGGATCCGGCTGCAGCAGAAATCGCCCCTGCTCATCCGTTTGCCCTTCCTGCCAAGGGGTGGTGGGATCGGTGGGCGCAAACACCGTGACGCGGGCAGAACGCATCGGCTCGCCGGAATCGTAGCGGGCTTGGATCTCGAAAGTGGGGACGGCCCGCCAAGAGGCCTCCACCCCATGCCCCCAAGCCGGAGCAGACAAGAGCAGGCCGCAGGCCAGCCAGCTCAGTTGCCAGTAAGCGTAGAAAGGGAGGCGATTTGGCCAGACTGAGTTCATGGGTCGGCAAAAGTAGAGGACAATCTCTCGACTGCAAAAGCCACCCAGGCTCGAGGGCAAAGACCTAAGGTCAAGATCCCGTCCCACCAAGACGGTCAGAGGACGCGCGGCAGTGGCCCTCCCCCACGTGGCCCAAGTTCTGCAGGATCTCCAAGAGGGTTTCGGACGCCGTCCCACTTTCCTGCAGGTCGTCCCAGACCAGAGGGTCGGATCCCCCCTTTAGCCGCTGCTCCAGGGAGAGGGGATCCAGCTTCACCAGCGGGGCAAACCCCAGCGCCGCCCGGTTGAGGTCATCTTCCGGCGGTAGGCTGCCATCCCCAAACAGGTGGTCAAAGTGGAAAGTCACTTCCAGATCCGCCACCTGGCCCGCCTGGACAAAGCCCTTGCGCGCTTCCCCCACATACTCGCCGCAGACGAAGGCCAGCTCAGGGCTGAACTTGAGCACAAAGGGGATCCCCTCTCCCTCCCCTTTTGCTGGCCGGGCTGTGCCCTCGATCCAGAGGGAGTAGCCCTTGGCCGGCCCCTCCGCTGCCGGCACCAGCCGCCAAGCCAAGGCGTTGTAGTGCCCAGGGGGAGCTTCCAGGGATCCCAGCAGAACCCGTTCTGCCCCCGCCGCTGGCACCAAATCCACCGTGAGGGGGCCTGTCAGGTTGACTAAGGCCTTGGCCTGGAGCTCCCCTTTCCCTTCAAAAGGGGGATCCGTCTGGTAGGCCGTGATGTCGGCCAGCGTCACGTACACATGCTCAAACTGCAGCGCCCAGCCGTCTTTGGAGACCAACCCCTCCCGCACGAACGCTTCGCCGTTGGCCCACAGCTCCAGCGTGCCTTTGGCCGAGGCAGAGATCGCCTGCGGCTCCCTAGCTGGCCCCGACTCGACAGGCGGACGACAAGCTGTCATGCCGGCTCCCAGCCCCAGGGCCACCAGAGCCAGCCCTCTGGCCAAGGGATCCCTGGAGGAAATGACCCACGACGGAGAGAGGAGTTGCTTCACCTGGAGTTCGGCCAGCGCTACTGACCTAGCCAAACACAAACTTTCGGGGCACCACAATCCCCCGCTGGGGCATCTTGCTACTCCTGCGCCAGGTTCCCGGCCCGCACCCAGCCCTCTTGCCCGTTCTCGCGGCGGATACGCTGCCAACCGCCATCTTCGCTCAGGCCCAACACCGTCACCACCTCATTCAGGGGCAGGCCGCCCATGTAGGCCCCTTCCCGGTCGGGAGTGGCTCGCAGCGCCAAACCCATCGGCTCGATCACCCGCCCCCGCTCACCGGGGGAAACGCTTGTTGCTCCAGGAGAGTGGGTGGACTCAGGCCTGGGTTGAGTCAACTGAACTGTCGATGGTGAAACGGTAGAGACAGCAGATGCCGAGGCTGCCGCCCCTTCCACAGGGCCCAAATTGCCCGCCCGCACCCAGCCCTCTTGACCGTTCAACTCCCGCCGCACCCGTTGCCAACGACCATCGGCGCTATACTCCAACACCGTCACCGTTTCCCCCACCACAATCCCGCCCTGGTAGGCTCCATCGGCGGAGGGCCGGCTGCGGATCGCCAGGCCAATCGGCTCAATCACCCGTCCGCGGCTGCCGGGGGGAAATCCTTCAGGGTCAAGGGTGCCTGCAGCAGGGGCAGACAGGGGAGGGGGAAAGCTGGTTGGGCTCGGCAAGGGATCCGGGCGGATCGCCCGCTGAAATTGGGGTGGGGGCGGGGGGGCCAACATCGGAGCGACCATCTGCCACAACTGCCAACCCAAGGCGGCCAGAGCCCCAACCGAGACGCTCGCCACCACCAAGGTGCCCAAGGGAAAATGGTCAGAAGCAGGAGAAGAACGGCCTCGCATTGGGTAGTTAGCCATCCAAAGTACCTCCCTGCAAAGCTGCAGACAAGAACCGCAAAACCCATTGGGATCCCTGTCAGCAACCGGGGATCTACGAGATTCAGAGCACTCGCATCCCAATCTATAACATCTTCAAAGATGCCGACTTTTGCTTCTGACCTTGGCTTGAACAGAATCGCGTCAACCCCCCGCCTCTATAGCCAGGGGAAGCAGAGCAGACACCCTTGTGGGTGGGCGACCCCCCAT
>NZ_JANSJI010000222.1:0-4711 GCF_047462475.1 Synechococcus sp. H55.11 | reverse complement strand
ACTGAATTAGTTGTTTGTAGCTTTTTTCGGAGTTGTTTTTCCGACTGGATGTGAGGTTTGCAGCGAAGCCAGAATAATTGCTCCACAAAGCCCAGTTCACCTATGCCCGCTCCGAGGGATCCCGATCCCGGAAAAAGTCGAAGCGCCCGTAAAGGGATTCACTGTAGAGAATCAGCAAGAAGACGATGCCCTGAAACACTAGCACGGTGGCATCCGGCAAGTTATGGGAGCGCTGCAAAATGCTGCCACTGGCCAGGATCCCTCCCAGGAGAATGGCCACTGCTACTGCTACGGCTGGGTTTTGCCGGGCGACAAAGGCCACCAGAACGCCGCTGTAGCCATAGCCCACACTCAAAGACTCGTTGGCCCGCCCGTGTACGGCAGCCACTTCCACCATGCCTGCCAAGCCGGCACAGGATCCGGCCAGAAAGCTAATGAGCAAGGTGACCTTACCAACCGCAATCCCCACCATTCGGGCCACTTTCGGGTTACCCCCTATTGTGCGCACCGAAAAACCCAAGGTAGTGCGTTGGATCAACACATAGGCAACCAGGCAGGCAACGATGCCATAGACCAAGCCAAAGTGGATGCGAGTACCCCACAGCCGGCCCAACATGTTGGCCTCATCAATGGCAAAGCTGGAGGGCTTGCTCAGGAAACTGGGATCGCGCAATGGCCCCCCCACCCAATGGTTCATCAGTGCGATGGCGATGTAGTTCATCAACAGGCTGCTGATGGTTTCGTTCACGCCCCGGTAGTGGCGCAGGGCCCCCATCGCCATGATCCAGAGGCCGCCGGCCACCATGCCCGCCAAGGCCATCAGAAAAACGACCACGGGTGGAGCCAGGGATCCAGAGCACAGCCCGATAGCTACAGCCGCCACTCCCCCTATCACCAGGGCTCCTTCATTGCCGATGATCACCAGGCCCATGCGGGCCGGTAGGATGGTACACAGGGAGGTCAGCATCAGGGGAGCCGCCCGTTGCAGGGTATTTTGCCAGGAGAACCAACTGCCAAAGGCAGCTTTGTAGATGGAGCTATAGACGGCGATAGGATCCGCGCCGGCCACCGCACAAAACAGACCGAAGATCAGCAGCGAGGCCAACAAAGCCCCACAGGGCAGCAGAATGGGCTCAAGGCTGGAGCGCCAACGTAGCGGAGCCGAACGGGGAACAGCAGAAGAGGTGGTAGCCATCAGCTAGAGATACTCCCGATCACGCCTTCCACTAGGTAATCCATGGATTCCAGCTCAACTGACCGCTGGCCGTATTCCATTCCGGCGGGGATCACCTCTTTGCCGGTATTGTCTTTGAGAGGGCCTTTGTAAATGACCAACGAGCCGGACCGTAACTGAGCGAGAGCAGCTTCCCCGGCTTTTTTCGCCTCCTCGCTGGCTGCCGCTCCCCAGGGAGAAGTTTTGATGAACTTCTCTTTGATGCCCCCCCGAATGAGGTGAGGGATCCCACCGTTCATCAGGGTTTTGCCCGCCTGGATGGCCTCGGCCAATTGGGTGTAGACGGTCGTCCAGTTGTATTCGGCGCCTGTCAAATAGCCTTTGGGAGCCAGAGCCGCTTGGCTGGTGTTGTGACCACAGCTCATCAAGCCCCGCCGCTCTGCGGTTTCGATAACGATTTTGGGACTGTCCACATGGCAGGTAAGCACATCGATGCCTTGGTCGGCCATGCTGTTAGCGGCCTCTGCCTCTTTGACAGGTAGAGCCCAATCTCCCGTAAAGACCACCTGAGTGGTGATGTTGGGGTTGACGCTCTTGGCTCCTAAGGTAAAGCTGTTGATGTTGCGTAGCACAATGGGAATGGGCTTGGCGGCGATAAACCCAAGGCGGTTGCTTTTGGTCATGGAACCGGCCAGCACCCCGTTGATATAGTGTCCCTCGTCCAAGTAGCCGAAGTAGCTGCCAACGTTTTTCGGGTGTACTCCCTCAATGTAAAGTCCACCAGCATGAAAGAACTGCACCTCCGGATATTCCTGGGCTACCCGTAGGATATGGGGATCGTAGTAGCCAAAAGAGGTAGGAAAGAGCACTGTTGCCCCATCCTGCTCGATCATGGCCCGCATAGTTTCTTCCACGGCCACCGTTTCCGGCACATTTTCTTCTTCGATGGTTTTCACCCAAGCTAAGCTAGATAGGCCAACTTTCCCCTCTGCGTGGGACTGGTTCCAGCCAAAGTCATCTTTGGGGCCAACGTAAATAAAGCCGATAGTGATTTCTTTTTTGTTCTGGGCTTGGGCGCGCCACAATTGTGAGGTCAGGGTAAAGGTGGTGGCAGCAGCGGTGGTGCGGATAATTTGTCTGCGGGTGTAAAGGTGTTGAAACGGGAATTGGCTCATCTTGGGCCTCCTATGGATGAAGGAGCTTCCTACTCAAAGGGAATTGAGGCAGTGGGCAATGTGGCGTTCTGACAGGGGAAGGGTGCAGCAAACTCGAATTTATTGCCTTTGGATTTTAATGACCTCTGTCCACAAGTTTTCGTAGCCTAAGCTACAGTCTCTTTGGTTCAAGACCCTGATGCTGCCTTTGTGCTAGCAAAACGCTCTCCTGGTACAGAAATTCCCGCTTTCCCCTGTTCTTTGAGCTTTGCAAGTTATGAATTTTCAACTCCAAGACGGTGTGGTTCTGGCTGGCCCAGAGTTAGTTCCCCATCGCTGCTCTCGCTTTGGGGTAGAACAAGACACCATTACCTGCATGGAACTGGGGGATCCCGTTCTCGCTTTGGAACAGGGATCGTGGGTGATTGTGCCGGCTTTCACCAACAGCCACACCCACATGGGGGATAGCTGTCTGCCGGATGGGGCAACGGGCATGACTTTGGAAGAAGGTTTTTTCCGGCCCAATGGCTACAAATATCGAGAATTGGCCAAACAATCGCGGCAACAGCATCTAGAACACATCGCCGCCCACCTGCGCTACATGGCGGCAACGGGCACCATTCGGCACATCGACTTTCGCGAGCAGGGGGTCTACGGCTGCCAACTGTTGCGAGAAGCTGCGGCCCAAGCGGGGATCCACTCGGTAATCTTGGGCCAGTTTGAGAGCCTCCCTTTTAGTGAGGAGCAATTGCGGCAAAATCGGGATCCCTTGAGCGCCCAAGCCTATCAAGAATTGCAGGAGATTCTGGCAGTAGCGGATGGTTTTTCTGAGAGCACCCTGAACGATTTGACGGAACCTGCCTGGCGGCAAATCCACGACCTAAGCGAGAAAATGGGCAAAATCCGGGCCATCCACTGTTTGGAAAATGAGGGTTATCGAGAAATCAGTCTGGCCATCGCTGGACGGGGAGATTTGGAGCGGGCTCTTGATTTTTACCATCCCCATTTGGTGATTCATGCCACTGTAGCTAATGCTAGCGAGATTCAATTACTCTGCCAGCATCGGGTCAATGTTGTCTTGAACCCACGCGCCAATGCCAATCTGGGACTGCCCTTGCCCCCGATTGCCCGCTTGCTGAAGAGTGAGGTCAACCTCTTGCTGGGCACCGACAATGGACTCCTGAATAGCCCGAACTTGTTGGCAGAGCTGGATTTCACCTACAAAGTGGCCAAAAGCCAATTTGCAGATGCGGTGCGCCCCAATCCGGTGGAGATTTTGAAGATGGTCACCAGCAATATCCGACATTTACGGCCTCTGCTGGGATCTGATGTGTACGGCTATTTGGAGGTGGGGCTGCCTGCCGACTTGGTGGTGCTGGACTTTACCCGTCCTCACTTGCGAGCCAGTCGTCATCTGGTTGCGTCGATTCTCACTCGGGTCACCCCGGCGGATGTAGTGTTGACAATGCGGCAGGGCGAGGTGCTGTGGCGGGATCCCCACCGTGTTAACTGATGCCAAAGCTGTGACTTGGAAAAGCGGATGGGGTGTGATTATTTCTGTCTGTTTCTGGAAGCCATGTAGGCTCGCCACCCTCCCCAAGCGGTAATCTCCAGTTGCCCCTCACACAGGTAGGGTTCGGCTAGGATCCCGAGCACTTCCTCCCCTTTTGCCAAAAGGATGCGGCCCACTGACAAACCAGGCGGCTCTTGCAAAAGGAGTTGGCTCAGTCCATAAGTGGGAATTTCCCAAATTTCCAGAGCAATTGCAGAACCGCCTTGGCGAACCCGTACCATGCCTGGATAAACATCGCCGATGGACCAAAGCCGATAACAAGCGGCTGTTTGGGCCTCTCGCACAAAGCGACCGCCGATTTGCAGTAGGTTCTCATTAAGGGGCAGCCCCCGCATCAGGGTGCCATTCACGGCCAACTGAATGTTCATAGCCAAGGCTTGTCTCGACCAAGACTAGACTGCTTGCAACCCACTCATTTATGGGCAGAGGGCAATCCCGAGAACTCCTCAGGCATTCCAGGCGTGGTGGAAGACGCCCGACCTGCCGATGCGCTCAAAGGTGTGGGCACCGAAGAAGTTCCGCTAGGCCTGGGTGAAGTTTTGCGGCAGGTTTGCGGTGCGGCAGCTGTCGTAGTAGGCCAAGGAGGCGCTGATGGACAGCAAAGTGCCCGGCACCGCTGACGCGAACAGAATCCCAAGAGCTGGCGCACTGGCCACCACCTGCCGCCAGCATCCCTGACACTCTTGGATCGCCTGCTTGAATTTCTCGCTATTGTACACCATCTTCACGTAGTGCCCGCCCCCTTTGGGCCCCAGGTACAGCCTGTTAAAGAATCAAGGGGTACAGTAGCAACACTTAGCAAACCAACTC
>NZ_JANSJI010000221.1:0-1031 GCF_047462475.1 Synechococcus sp. H55.11 | reverse complement strand
AACAGAACTGCCGCTCCGTCGAGTACAAGCAATCGGGGTGGAAGCGCTCGCCCGACGGGATGGCCATCACCTTCACCGATGGCAACCAGGCTGGCACCTTCGCCCTGTATTGCAACGGCGAGGCCAGGCGGCTTCTTCTCGGCTCCAAGATCAACCGCGTGCGGGTGGTGCGCAGGGCTGATGGGTACTACGCCCAGTTCTGCCTGGATGTGGAGCGCCGGGAGCCGGGGGAGTCCACGGGCAAGAGGGTGGGGCTCGACCTGGGGCTGCACCACTTCTACACCGACCAGGACGGGAACACAGTAGATTGCCCAAAACCTCTGCGCCGAGCGGAGAAGCGCCTGAAGCGGCAGCAAAGAAGGTTGAGTCGTCGGTTTAGAAAGGGAGTCAAGGCGCAATCGAAGCGCTACCTGAAGCAGAAGCGGCGAGTAGGCAAGGTACACCTCAAAGTCCAGCGCCAGCGCAGAGACTGGGCCAGCAAGTTGGCCCGGTGCGTAGTGGTGTCTAACGACATCGTGGCGTACGAGGACTTGCCAGTGAGGAACCTGGTGAGAAATCACCACTTGGCCAAGTCCATCCAGGATGCGGCCTGGTCTTTGTTCACCCGTTGGCTGGACTACTACGGCAAGGTGTGGGGCAAGGTGGTGGTTGCCGTCCCGCCGGAGTACACCACCCAGGAGTGTTCTGGGTGTGGCTATCGGGTGAAGAAGACCCTCTCCACCCGTACCCACCGGTGCCCAAAATGCGGATTGGTGCTGTGTCGAGACCAGAACGCGGCGCTCAACATTCTGCGCCGGGCATTGCAGATGTTGGGGGTGGAGTGGAACGGTACCCAAGGGCATTGGGGAACCGCCTCGCGAGAGGGAACGCTTGGGGAGAGAGGCACCGCTGCTGGAGAGGGGCGACCCAACTCAGTAAGTGCGCTCGTAGAACCGAGAACCAGAATCCCCGCCCTAAAGGGCGGGGAGTATGTCAACAGCCAAGGATAGAGAGGGAGGCCTGGAACTTACAGGCTGTTTTAGCGAAAAGCG
>NZ_JANSJI010000220.1:0-1031 GCF_047462475.1 Synechococcus sp. H55.11 | reverse complement strand
TTCATGGCGGAGCTGCGCAAGCACAAAACCTACCGCAACGCCATTCCCACCCAGTCCATTCTCACCATCACCTCCAACGTGGTCTACGGCAAGAAAACCGGCAACACCCCCGATGGGCGGCGGGCTGGCGAGCCCTTTGCGCCGGGGGCCAACCCCATGCATGGCCGCGACACCAAGGGAGCGGTGGCGTCGCTGGCTTCCGTGGCCAAGCTGCCCTACGACGACGCGCTGGATGGCATCTCCAACACCTTCTCCATCGTGCCGGCGGCCCTGGGTCGCACGGCTGAGGAGCGGGTTGCCAACCTGGTGGGGCTGCTGGACGGCTACATGCGGGATGGCGGCTTTCACCTCAACGTGAATGTCCTCAACCGCGAGACCTTGCTGCAGGCCATGGAGCACCCAGAGCTCTACCCGCAGCTCACCATCCGGGTTTCCGGCTACGCAGTGAACTTCATCAAGCTTACCCGCGAGCAGCAACTGGATGTGATTAACCGCACCTTCCATCAACACTTCTAAACGAGGGGGCGGGGGATCCCGGAAGGCTGCCCCTAGCCGGGTGAAAGCAAAGGATCCCCCCTCCCCAAGCGAGGAGGTTCAATGAACTATAGCGTTGGGGATTTGGTTAGAGACTACGCGGCGGGACGGCGAGATTTCCAGGAGATCGAGCTGCCCCAGGCCGACCTACAAGGGATCCACCTAGCCGGTGCCGACCTGCGCTATGCCGATTTCAGCGGCGCCAACCTGGCAGGCGCCAACCTGCGGGGGTGCGATCTCAGCTTTGCCGATTGCAGCGGCGCCAACCTATCGGGAGCCGACCTGCGGGGATGTCTGCTTTTTGGCAGCAATTTCCGCGGTGCCCTCTTGGAAGGGGCTTTGCTGGATCACGCCGATTGCGATGCCTATACCCATTTCCCGGCGGGCTTTGATCCCAAAGCCCATCGCCTGCACAACCTCTCGGCGGAGGTCTCCCAGTAGGAGATCTTTCCACTGGTTTTCAACCGTTAAGAAAAACACAGTCTGGGTAAAGTCCA
>NZ_JANSJI010000219.1:0-1034 GCF_047462475.1 Synechococcus sp. H55.11 | reverse complement strand
ATGCGTATTGGGTGGAAGGTGCTGCTACCCCTGGCCGTAGGGAATTTGTTTATTCTGGCAGGAATCTTGCTAATCCTAGCATAACTTATGGACGGCAACTTCTCACAACGGGCGCGTGAGCTATTGACATTTAGTCGGGAGGAGGCGATTCGGCTGGGAAATGACTATGTAGGGGTAGAGCATGTGATGTTGGCGCTTTTGCGGGATGCGGAGGCGCCGGTGGCCAAAATCTTAGAGGAGCATGGGGTGCCCTTAAAGACGCTGCGACGGGATCTGGAAGACCGGGTTCGGGCGCCTGTGAAGCGGCCCGTGGAAAGTGGGCGGCTACTGCTTTCCCGACAGGTGGAGCAGATATTCCGGCGAGCCAGCATCGAGGCCACCCGCTTAGAATCCCCAGAAGTTCAGCCAGAACATGTATTTCTGGCACTTTTACGGGATGAGTCTTCGCCTATTACGCAAACCCTGGAGCAGTTTGGGATACGCTATGCAGATGTGTTCGAGGTGCTGCGCGGAGAGCCTCCATCGGCTATGTCCTCCTCGGAGCCATTTGAGCCGTCGGAACCTTCACCACGCCGCAGTGGGAGTGCTTCTTACAGAACGTCATCCAGGTCGCGCACGCCGATTCTGGATAACTTCGGGCGGGACCTGACCCAGATGGCTGCCGAAGGAAAACTGGACCCCGTTATTGGCCGGGAACGCGAAATAGAGCGCGTAGCCCAGGTTCTTAGCCGCCGCAAGAAAAATAACCCCGTCCTCATCGGCGAACCCGGCGTGGGCAAAACCGCTATCGTGGAAGGCCTTGCCCTGCGAATTGTCCAGCGCAAAGTGAGCCGGGTCCTGATGAATAAGCGAATCGTAGCCTTAGACCTGACTGCTCTGGTCGCAGGCACGAAATATCGCGGCCAGTTCGAAGAAAGAATGAAAAGTGTCCTGGCCGAGCTGGAAAAATCGCCGGATGTGATTATTTTTATTGATGAGCTGCATACTATTATCGGGGCGGGGGGCGCTTCCGGTTCTCTGGATGCGTCTAACAT
>NZ_JANSJI010000218.1:0-1034 GCF_047462475.1 Synechococcus sp. H55.11 | reverse complement strand
GGAAAAGGTAGGGATCAACGCTAGGCCCACCCAAGATGAGCATTTTAGTATTGGATTGTTTCCGTCCCCTTGCGGGGAAAAGGTAGGGATCAACGCTCCCGACGGAAGGGAGTTGCCCTACCCGCCACCAGAACCGTTTCCGTCCCCTTGCGGGGAAAAGGTAGGGATCAACCTTCCAGGCCGGCAATTAAACGGTTGTCCACAAACAGGTTTCCGTCCCCTTGCGGGGAAAAGGTAGGGATCAACTGTTCCTTTCTCCGACCGGGCCGACCCCGCCCGGTTTGAGGAGGTTTCCGTCCCCTTGCGGGGAAAAGGTAGGGATCAACAAGGCCCAGGGCCTCTCCCTTGGGGCGATCTACACTCCTGGGGAGTTTCCGTCCCCTTGCGGGGAAAAGGTAGGGATCAACATCTCGCCGATCAGCTCATGCCGAAAGGGGCGCCGACGTTTCCGTCCCCTTGCGGGGAAAAGGTAGGGATCAACGATCGTGACCATTCACCCGTTCGAAGGGTCCTGGACGAACGTGTTTCCGTCCCCTTGCGGGGAAAAGGTAGGGATCAACCCACGGCTTGATGCGAATGCTGGGGAAGGAAATAATACCCCGGTTTCCGTCCCCTTGCGGGGAAAAGGTAGGGATCAACCCTGGGCCGGCACCACCTCGGGTTGGGGCAGCAACGGGGGCGTTTCCGTCCCCTTGCGGGGAAAAGGTAGGGATCAACCAGCCGTGCAGGGGCGTAGGGTGCGCCTGCCCAGCGCGTTTCCGTCCCCTTGCGGGGAAAAGGTAGGGATCAACGAGAAGTGACGTGGACGGCCACGACGGCCTCGACCGAGGTTTCCGTCCCCTTGCGGGGAAAAGGTAGGGATCAACACTACGCTTTGATCCTGCCAGTATCGCTGATGTGGTGGTTTCCGTCCCCTTGCGGGGAAAAGGTAGGGATCAACCCTGGTGGCGGCAGCCCTGTCCCAAGACCCGGTGATGATGTTTCCGTCCCCTTGCGGGGAAAAGGTAGGGATCAACCCTACCCCCGGAAAAGCT
>NZ_JANSJI010000217.1:0-18804 GCF_047462475.1 Synechococcus sp. H55.11 | reverse complement strand
CAGCCTCAACATCGGCAGCTTGCAACTGCCTCTCTCTTTGCAACTGGAGTCTTCGCTGGCCAGCATCATTCAGGGATCCCTGGTGTTGTTTGTCTTGTTGACCCAGGGGATCAGCCGCCGCTATTTCCTGACCAAAGGGAAGCAGAACCCTTAATTGCCCTTTCAGTACCGCTCGAAATGTGGCCGGTACCGGGGAAAGCTAGCTGGATCTGGCCAGCCGTGTAACAGCCTGCAACAAGCTCCTTTTTTTCAACGCACGCGAAAGCCGACCCGACCCCGTTCAACATCAAAGGCAACATCAGTGTTGAAAAACAGCGGCATGCCCAACAGTTGCACCCCCTGGTTGCCGCTCACAAAAATTCGATCTCGACTGGGCGTAATCGGAAAGCCAACTCGAATACGGTAGTCGAAAGCCCCCTCCAACACTGCTCGCCATTCCGCCCCAGGGGGGAGAGTCGAGGTGGAGAAGGGAGCTGCTCCCAACAGCCTGACGTTGAGGAAAATGTCGGAAGAGCCGCTGTCGAACTGGGTGGGGCTGAGGGCATTTTGGATGGAAGTATTGCTGATGCTGTAGGCCACTTGCAAAGCCTCATCCCGCCAGATGGGGGTGCCATCGGGAAAGCTCCCCACTTGGGGAAACTGCCGGAAATTAAAGCCGGCGGTGTTGTTGTCCGTCAGGCCAACCGTGAAAAGGCCCTGGGTGGAGTTGAAGCCGCCCGTTTGGATCATGTACCCGGAGCGAAAATTGCCCGGCAGACGGGTGAGCGGACTGAACAGCTCCGGATCGGGGCTGCGCCCATCGAGGGACGTGCCCAGGATCCCGGCAAAAGGCCGCCCCACCCCAAACAGGTTGTCTGAGCAATTGGCTACCAGCGCGTCCACACAGGCGATGCGGTCGATCAACTGAATCGTTACCGGCTCTCGACTGGGGATCCCGCCGATGCTGAAGGGGGCACGGGCCAATACGCCGACAAACTGGGTGCCATCGGCAAAGGTGACGGTAGAAGGGATCTCGGTCCGTTCTAGGCCGAAGCGACCTGCCGCCGCCGATACAATGCGCAGACCTGCCGAGCCGGTGTCCAAGAGCAACTCCGCGCCGGCCCCGGCCACCCCCACGTTCAAGCCGAGCAACTTAAAGCGGCTGTTGCCCAGCGTGCGCACCGGCATGGGAATCGACTCAGTTCCCGCTTGCGGCGGGAGAGGGATCAACACCGGGGCGACAGATTCCCCCTGGCCAGCACATCCAACACCGAGCAGCAGCAAAGCCAGCATCACCATCAGAGCCGGCAACATCCCCCCCGACCGTGGCTCATCCTTTGGGCTCGACCTCACTTGCATTGGATCATCCGCACAGCAACAGCTCCGCTTGCCAATCGACCACCTTTTGGAAGCGAAAAGCGCCCGCCAATGCCCCCCAAACCTGCCGGTGGGTGATGGGATCCATGCCTCGGTCATGGCTGCAAAACTCGCTCTCGCTCAGGTGCAAGGTGGTCTGCAAATAAGTAGTCTGGCCGTTGCGCACCACGCAACACCGGCACCCCGGCTCCGTCACGCCCACAAAGCCAGATCCCTCCCGTCGCACCTGCACATCGCACCCAGGCAAATAAGCCAGATCGGCGGCGCTCAGTTGGCGCAGTTGGTCTGCCCTCTCCCGGGCACAGCCTCGCCACCGCTGCGGCTCCAGCGGACGGTAGTTGCGAATCCGGATCCCGGCGCCCACCTGAGTCAATTCCACCACCGCCTGCCGATAGGGATCCTCCAAATGGCCGCTGTAAGCTTGCTCCACATAAAAGCCAATCCCACCCAACACTTGAGCCGGCAAGGGGCGATAGGCCACCCGGATGGAAGCAAAAAAGGGCGGATTCTCCCAAGCTTGCTCTTGGTTGCTGAAGTCTCCTGCCAGCCAACGCGCCATCTGTAGCAGTTCCGGGGAAGCGGTGCGATCAAACCCGACAGGCATAGGCAATCATCCAAAAGTTCTGTAAAGGCGTATACCGAAAATTGCCGGCATCGAGAAAAGCCTTCTCAGATTTTGCCCCAACCCCAGGCCCATCCAAGGATCTCAGGAAATGTTAAATTATGTCTCTTTTCTGAGAGTGTTCGCCCCGACACCGAAAATGGCTCCCTGCCAAGCGGCAAGGCCGCGATCGAGGCTGACACCTTTCTTTATATTGTAAAGCTAAGCAAAGTACCATGTTCTTTTGTAAAAAACTCCCGCTAAAAAGATGGAGAGCGTTGGCCGGGATCGCAGGTGGGAAGCAGCTTGGAAAGCAATCCAACTCTTTTTGCGCGAGGTGAAGGCAATTTACATTTTTTGATGCAACCGCTTCCTGCCTTCGCGGTAGAAAAAGACTGGAAACAAGGGGAGCCGACTTTTCCCCCTCTGCCCAGTTGCGGTTGGCGGCAGCGGCTGAGGGTTCTGATCCAAGTCCAATTCTTTGGATTGCAACCTGGAGTAGCTTTACCCTCGGCAGCAGCTTACCTTTGCTGGAGGATAGGGGCTTTGCTGGCTCATCTTGGTTCTCTTGGCTTTGACCCCGTCGGTGGGTCTGTAGGCCAAGCAGCGCCCTTCGGCACTGAGGACCCAAGCAGTGTCGCCCTTCCGACTGGCGTGTGTCCTCCGGTCGGCGGTAGGGAATGTGGATTCATAACCTCTTTTATTTTCGCTAGGGAGATTGAAAACCATGAACGATGTATTTGGCAAAGTGGTTGCCCAAGCTGACTCCAAAGGTGCTTTCCTGGGGGAGAACGAGTTTGCGGCTCTCCAGCAGGTGATTGCTGAGGGCAACAAGCGTTTGGATGCTGTGAACCGCCTCACCAGCAATGCTTCTAAGATCGTGACCGATGCCATCCGTCAATTGTTTGCCGAGGAGCCCAATTTGAACGCTCCCGGTGGCCCTGCCTACCCCAGCCGTAACGTGGCTGCCTGCATGCGGGATATGGACATCATCCTCCGCTACATCACCTACGCCGTGGCAGCCGGAGATGCCAGCGTGCTGAACGAGCGCTGCTTGAACGGCCTGCGGGAGACCTATCAAGCCTTGGGCACCCCCGGTAGCTCGGTGGCCAACGGCATCCAAAAGATGAAAAAAGCCGCGGTGGCGGTGGTGAACGACCCCAACGGGATCACCCGGGGCGATTGCAGCGCTCTGATTGCCGAAATCGAATCCTACTTCGATCGCGCCGCTGCGGCTGTCGTTTGATCCCTTTTGGGCCAGAGCTTCTGCTGTAGACAGATCCAGTTGTGAAGACCACTCTGGAATCCAAAGCAGCTTAGGTTGACAGGGGATCCCTGGAAAAGTGGCTTTTTTGCAGCGATTTTGCAGTTGAGACATTTTGCAGTTACGACTTTGAATCTTTTGCTTTGTTTTTGCATTGAGCTTAAGTAAAGGAGCGTTTTGAATCATGCAAACCCCAATTGTTGACGCCATTGCTACTGCCGATAGCCAAGGGCGCTACCTGAGCAACAGCGAATTGCAAGCCATCAATGGCCGTTTTCAGCGAGCTGCCGCCAGCATGGAAGCCGCCCGCGTCCTGAGCAGCCGTGCCGACGAGCTGGTGCGCGGTGCCACCGAAGCGGTTTACGCTAAGTTCCCCTACACCACCCAGCCGGGCGGGCAGTGCCACACCCAGGCCGGCAAAGACAAGTGCGCCCGCGATGTGCGCCACTACCTGCGCTACATCACCTACTGCTTGGTAGCCGGTGGCACCGGCCCTCTGGACGAGTATCAGTTGGCCGGGATCCGCGAGATCAACGCCGCTTTTGAACTCTCCCCCAGTTGGTTTATCGAAGCCCTGCGCTACATCAAAGCCAACCACGGCCTGACCGGGCAAGCGGCCACCGAAGCCAACACCTACATCGACTACGCCATCAACGCGCTCAGCTAGGCCCTTGGCTTGGGATCCCCCTTGACGCTGGCCAGAAGATAGCTGGCCGGTCGTGCAGGCGCCGGGGGACGAGGTTGTTGAGGGCAACGGTGGTCAGCCTGTTACGGAGTGGAGAGTTCCTTTTAACCGGGTGGGTTTAAGGGGCAGTCTCTCCAGCGAACGAGAGGGCACCGCTGTTGCTCTCATTCAGCTTAGGGCTTTGGCTTTTGTTGATCTCCAAACACAAGCTTTTTGTCAAGTCAATTTGCAATCTGTATTCATCCAGCTCAATCGGGGGAACTAGCATGAGTGCAATCACAGCGGCAAGCCAGATGGGCATCCGGGGTATTACGGAGACCACCCCATTGGAGTTGCGTCCCAATGCCAGCCAGGAGCAGCTCAATGCGGTGCTGCGCGCCATCTATCGTCAGGTGCTGGGCAACGATCATTTGTTTGGGGCGGACAGGAAGGAGCTGGCCAGTGCGGAATCCTTGCTGCGCCAGGGCAGCCTGACGGTGCGCGAGTTTGTGCGACTGATCGCCAAGTCCGAAGCCTATAAGAAGCGGTTTTTCTACCCCAACTCGCAAACCCGTGCCATCGAACTGAATTTCAAGCATCTGCTGGGTCGCGCTCCCACCAGTCCTAAAGATATCGCCCGCCACCTGGACATCTACCAATCGGGCGGCCACAGCGCCGAGATCGACTCCTACATCGACAGCCCGGAATACCTGGAAGCTTTTGGCGACAACATCGTCCCCTATCCGCGCGGGTTTGAATACCGCAAGGCCCATACCACCCGCGACTTCACCAACCTTTTTGCCCTCTACGGAGGCTACGCCAACAACGACCGCTCCCAGGGGCCCAGACCCCGCTTGATGATGCCTCTGGCTACCGGCTTTACCCCGGCCATTCGCCGCATCGGGGTGCGGGGCCTGCTGCCGCCCAGCCCCATTTCCAAGCACCTGGGGCCGCCAACGGGCCAGTCGGATCGCATGTTCTGTGTGGAAGTGACCCGACTGTTGAATCCGCCTTCAGCTCTGGCCACCTCCAGCCGGGTGCGCAAATCCAACCAGCAGATCTTCGTCTCCGCCGATCAACTGTCGGCGACGATGCAGCGGCTGCTCAAATCGGGCGCCAAGATCGTCAGCGTCCGCAGCGCTTGATCCCTTCTGCGTGTTTTCTTCGTTGTTGACTTCATGACCACTGCTGTTCCTTCGGATCCCAATCCGTCGGTGGATCTCACGCCGGCTGGTCAGGTCGCCAAGCTGCGCCACGGGGATCCGGGGGAACGCTACTATGCTGCTTGGTGGCTGGGGCGCATGCGCATCCCCGAAGGGATCCCGGCCCTGATCGAAGCTCTGGCGGATGAAACGGATCGCACAGCTCAAGGGGGATATCCGCTGCGGCGCAATGCTGCTCGCGCCCTGGGCAAACTGGGATCCCTTGCCGGGATCCCAGCACTAAAAGGGGCTTTGTTTTGCTCCGATGGCCAAGTGGTGGCAGCCGCCGCCCAAGCGCTGGTGGAGATCGCTCTGGCCAACAACCTCGATGGGGATCCTGAGGAAGTGGAAAAGCTGGGATCCGCTTTGCTGGAAGGGCTGCGCTTTGTGGAGCAAGGGCTGGAGACGGAAGCGCAAGCCGCCCTAGAGGCGATTATCGAGGCTCTTGGTCACCTGCAAGTGGCCGCTGCCCTGGAGCCAATCCGCCTTTACCTAGAGCACACGTCCATTCGTTTGCAATGCGCGGCAGCGCGGGCCTGCTATCGTCTGACTGGGGATCCGGCTTTTGCCCAGCGTCTGCTCTCGGTATTGGAGCACACCAACATCCACCTGCGGCGGGCTGCTCTCCTGGATTTGGGGGCCAGCGGCTATTTGCCGGCGGCACAGGCCATTGCAGCGGCGGCGGTGGAGTCCAACATCAAGCTGCTCGCCCTCAAGCAGTTGGTGGAGATGAACCTAAAACACCAAGAATCCCCCAGCGCCAAGCTGCAGCAGGTGCTGCGGCTGATCGACGAGCTGCTTTGAGCTGCAGGCTCTTGCAGGCTTTCTGTAGAGGTGTTCCCCAAGCGCTCCTCGCTGCTATGGCGAGTGCTCACAAAGCAACTAGAGCAGACGTTCGGTTGCTGCTGGTGCCGCCTGCCTATTCTTCGCAGACCTGCCGGTAGGTCAGGAAACCCCACCCGCCCATGCGGTGGGGTAGTCCATGTGCTCAGTAACCGCAAGTTGACACCAAAGGGATGATTTTGTCAAAGTGAATACAGAATAAAGTTAAGGCTTACCCTTTCAGCTTGTTTTTGTCTTTTCGGTCGCTTGGGTTGCGTGAAGGAGAGATCCCCTTTGGGCAGCCTTGAGGTGGCGGCTTTTTTAAGCTCTCTAGAGAAAGTAAAGATCGATCAACTGAACCAAGGGAGTTTTCCTATGCAACTGACCTATCGGGGTATTGCCCATGAGTTTGTTTCACCCTCTGCGGCGATTCAGAATCGGCAGGGCGTGCCGGCTCGGCATCGAGGTTTGGAGTGGAGCTGGCCAGCTCAATCCGTAGCCGTGGCGCTGCCTCAGTCTTTTGCCTTCATGTATCGAGGTGTGGCCCTCCAGTCTGAAACAAGGGTGACGGCGGCGAGCCCTGAGGTGAAAGGGATCCCGGCAGCAGTTGTCTCCCCTCAAGCCTCTTCTCGGAAACACTTTATGAGCTTGGTTGAGGAAACCCATCGGCGGAACCTGCTGCACCGGCTGCAGGAGCGCATCCGTTCTGCCCAAACCCGTGGGGATGAGCATTTGTTGCAGCAACTGGAGCAGGAACGGCAACTGTTGGCTTGAGGGCTGCCCTCTCTTATAAAAGGAGCCTGACGGAACCTGCAAATGCCGCATAATGGGGGACGGTTCCCAGGGATGTGGTGAGGGATCCCGGCAGCCGTT
Source organism: Synechococcus sp. H55.11 (assembly GCF_047462475.1). Taxonomy (NCBI): domain Bacteria; kingdom Bacillati; phylum Cyanobacteriota; class Cyanophyceae; order Synechococcales; family Synechococcaceae; genus Synechococcus; species Synechococcus sp. H55.11. The sequence continues at coordinate 12,022 of NZ_JANSJI010000217.1, read as the reverse complement.
GGTTGTTGAGGCAGGGGTTAGGGCAGCGTGATAGAGGAGTCCGCCACGCAGGAGTCTTCCGCCCTGCCGTCCCGTTCTTTGCTCTCGGTGGCAGGGCTGGTGGCAGGGGCCACGCTGCTCAGCAAGGGCATGGGGTTTGTCCGGCAGGCTCTGATCGCGGCAGTCTACGGGTCAGGGCCGGAGTACAGCGCCTTTAGCATAGCCTACGTCCTGCCCGGCTTTTTGTTGATCTTGCTGGGTGGGATCAACGGCCCTTTCCACAGCGCCATCGTCAGCATTCTCAAAAAACAGCGGGATCCTGGCAGAGAGGATCCGACCGTCTGGCTGGAAGCGATTTCCACCCTAGTGGGCTGTTTGCTCTTGGCGGTGACCTTGGGCCTCTGGTGGGGAGCCGACTGGGTGGTGCGCCTGAATGCGCCAGGGGCCAGCCCCGAAGTCCACGCTTTGGCCGCTGCGCAACTGCGGATCATGGCCCCCCTGGCCTTGCTCTCGGGCTGGATTGGGATCGGCTTTGGGGCGCTGAATGCGGCCGAGCACTACCTCTTGCCCGCCCTCAGCCCCCTCATCTCCAGCCTAGCTGTCATCGGGATCCTGGTCACGTTGGGGTGGACAGGGATCCCGACGTTGCTAGCCTGGGGTGTGCTCATCGGCGCCATTGCCCAGTGGCTGGCGCAGGTGCCTCTGCAGATGCGGCTGGGGCTGGGGCGGCTGCGGCTGTGCTTTGAGTGGGGATCCCCGCAGGTGCGGGCGGTGGGCCTGCTGATGCTGCCGGCGGTGATCTCCTCCGGCATGATCCACATCAATGTCTACGTGGATCTCTTTTTTGCTTCTTTCGTGCCCGGGGATCGCACCATCGGCAACTTGGGCTATGCCCAGCTTTTGGTGCAAACCCCCCTGGGGATTCTCTCCAACATGGTGCTGGTGCCCCTGATGCCCCTCTACGCCCAGTTGGCGGGGGATGGATCCCGTTGGCCGGAGCTGCGCCAGCGCATCCGCCAAGGGCTGATGGTTACGGCCATCCTCACCCTGCCCCTTGCGATGGTGTTGGTGGCCCTGGCCGAACCTATCGTTCAAGTGGCCTACCAGCGCGGTCGCTTTGCGCCGGAGGTGACGCAGGAGGTGGCGGCCCTGCTGATGGCTTATGGGCTGGGGATGACCTGTTACCTGCTGCGGGATGTGTTGGTGCGCATCTTCTACGCCCTGGAGGACGGGGCTACACCTCTGCACATCAGCAGCCTGGCCATCGGCCTGAATGCCCTGCTGGACTTCCTGTTTTTGCCAACCTTTGGAGCACCGGGCATTGCCCTGGCTACGGCAGGCGTTAACCTGATGGCTCTGATTGGCCTGGGGATCCGCCTCCACCGGCGTCTGCCGGGGATCCCTTGGCGGGAGATGGGGCAGGCCCTGCTGCCCTTGCTGGGGATCACCACCTTGTCCGGGGCCCTCAGCCATTGGCTGTGGACGCAACTGCGCTCCCAGCAGATCCTGGGATCCCCTTTGATCACCGCCGCCCTCTGGGCCGGTCTGGCCGCCGGCATCGGTCTCAGCTTGTTTGCGGCGGGGGCCCTGTATTTGCGGATCCCGGAAGTGAACTGGCTGGCAGCCCGGATCCAGACGCGCTTGAGCAAGATTGCCAGCCGGCGATCTCCATCCAGACCCTAGGCAGGCCCGACTAGCTGATGGCTTCGAGGTAGTCTCGCACCCGGTTGCGCCGCTTCGGCTGCCGCAGTTTTTGCAGGGCTTTGGCCTCGATTTGCCGTACCCGCTCCCGCGACAGATCCAAGGCGCGACCAATTTCCGCCAGCGAGTAGGTGCGCCCATCTCCCAAGCCAAAGCGCATGCGGATCACATCCCGCTCGCGGCTGGTGAGATCCGCCAGCAACTGCTGCAGATCGCGATGCAGGGCCTCCCGCATCATCGTCTCTTCGGGGGAGATGTCGTCGGTTTCCAGCAGATCCCCCAGTTCGGTGTCTTTGTCTTTGCCCACCTTAGTTTCCAGAGAGACCGAGCGCGGCACCCGTACCAACAGCTCTCGTACTTGAGGCGGGGTCATCTCCAATTCGGAGGCGATATCTTCAATGGTGGGAGTGCGACCTTTTTCTTGGGAGAGCTTGCGCTGCGCCTTCTTGATCTTGTTCAGTTTCTCGGTGATGTGGACGGGCAGGCGGATGGTGCGGCTCTGGGTGGCGATGGCGCGGGTGATGCCCTGCCGGATCCACCAGTAGGCGTAGGTGCTGAAGCGATAACCCTTCTTGGGGTCGAACTTCTCCACCGCCCGCTCCAGGCCCAGCGTGCCCTCTTGGATCAAGTCCAGCAGTTCCAGGCCTCGATTTTGGTACTTCTTGGCCACCGACACCACCAGGCGCAGGTTGGCCTTGATCATGTGCTCTTTGGCACGATTGCCAGTCCGCTGGATCTGCTGCAGCTTTTCGGGGGTGAGGTTGGCCCACTCGGGGTATTGGTTGGCTTTGGCCACCCATTCGGCGGGAGTGGGATCCCGTCCCAGCTCCTTCTGCAGGCGCAGGCGTATGTCCAAGAGCTTCATGTAGTCTTGGACTTTTTGGGCCAGGGCCACCTCTTCATCGCGCCCCAAGAGGGGAACACGCCCGATCTCCTGCAGATAGAGGCGTACCAAGTCGGTGGAGCGACGAGTCGGCTCCTCTTCCAAAAACTCGCTTTCGGCCAGATCGACCTCTACCTCCTCCGGAGGATCGAGGAGATCGCCATCCAACAAAACATCGTTGAGTTCAGGTTCGTAGTTAGACATGTAGGGTGTTGCTGAAACAGCGATAGAGGCAGGCCGTCAAGTGGGCTGAGCAAGCAGTGGTGATGGCTGTAGAGCCGGTTGGGCTTAAGTATTCCCCAGTACCGAGGGCTTCGCGCTATCATCATCCAAACGGATGAAACACTGCCCTCAGCCCGACTTCATGCCCATACTTCACAGAGAAAAGCTGAAGTGGTGGAGGGGCCACCCAATGGGCGGAGCGTGAGCCCCTTATCATAACTTAATTATAGTTGCATTTCTCGGCTTAAACGCATGAGATCCAGCGTAGAGCTCCCCCAGCTCAATTGCCACCGCTACTGCCGAAAAGCGCACTGCCCTCGGGACAGTCTCTGCCGGCGAAGCCGGCAACCCATCCATCCTCAAGGTCTAGAGGGTCTAAACTTGAGAAGCAATGTTTTAAGTCATCTGTTAAGTGATCGGATGAGCCGTTCCCGTTCACATATTCTATTCGGCTTGCTGGCGGAGAAGCTCCCCGAAAAGTTAGATTTACCGAACCCACTGACTCCTGGCAGGATGGGCGCTGCTCAGATGCTGGGGATCGCCTTTGCGCCGCCAGACGCCACGCTGACGGGGGAAAGAGTTTCAACCTTGGCGCTGACGCTGCTGCTGGCCATCGGCTTATTCTTTTTTCTGCGAGCCTCTGGCAAAGACCGCGTCGAAGCTCGTCTCTATTTTAGCAGTCGCAGCCTGGAGGAAATGGGATCCCTTCTCCGAAAGCACCTGGAAGAGCGGGCCTATTGCTTGCAGTCTGCCGATGCGGAGGGGATCGCCACCTTTGCGGGGCAGGCGCGGGCCAGCACCGGGTTGGCCGTTTTTTTGACGGGGCTGGCGGGGGCGGGGCTGGCCTGTCTGGCTTTGGTGCTGCAGGTGCTGGAGCCGGGCTGGGGAGCCTGGCCCTGGACACTGCTGTTGGTCTCTCCTTGGGCGGGCTGGTACTACTGGCGGCGCAGCCACCGCCCGGAGCAGATCCGCCTGAGGTTGCAAGCGGCGGACTCGCCCCCCGGATCCCTGCTGTGGGTGGAGGGGCACCGGGATGAGCTGGAGGTGCTGGCCATTACCTTGGGGCTGCAAGAACGGGATCTGGAGCGGGGATAGACCTAGAGCTCCTTGGGAAAGGGGGGAGCCGGGAGCAAGGACAGTTGATCCCCTTGGGCGGGAGCGACGATCCCATCGGTCTCAGAGTCTTGTTCAGCCTGTTTTTTCTTGGCGGAGAGGCGGCTTTTCCCTTGGTTGCGCAGGCCCAGGCCGATGCGGCTGTGTTGTTCCACCAGGGCCAGCACCTGTTGGGCCCGCTCGATCACCGGCTGGGGCAGGCCGGCCATGCGCCCCACCTCGATGCCGTAGGAGCGGTCGGCTCCCCCCGGCTGCACCTGGTGCAAAAAGATGATGCGATCCCGGAGCTCTTTGACCACCACCTGGAAGTTGGCCACGTTGGGCAGCAGCGTCTCCAGTTGGTTGAGCTCGTGGTAGTGGGTGGCAAAGATCGTGCGGGCGCGCACCTGGGTGGCCAGGTACTCCGCTACCGCCCAGGCAATAGAGAGGCCGTCAAAGGTGGCGGTGCCGCGGCCAATCTCGTCCAAGAGCACCAGGGAGCGCTCGCCGGCGTGGTTGAGGATGTTGGCCGTCTCGTTCATCTCCACCATGAAGGTGGACTGTCCCGTGGCCAGGTCATCCACGGCGCCGATGCGGGTAAACACGCGGTCGCACAGGCCCAGCTCCGCCCGCCGCGCCGGGACAAAGCTGCCCATCTGGGCCAGGATCTGGATCAGCCCAATCTGGCGCAAGTAGGTGGACTTGCCGGACATGTTGGGGCCGGTGAGGACGATGAGATCCGGGCCGTGGGGGGATCCCAGGCGCACCGAGTTGGGGACAAACAGGCCCTGGGGCAAAGATTTCTCCACCACCGGGTGGCGACCCTCTTCGATGATTAAACGGCGATCTGCAGTGATCACCGGGCGGGTGTAGCCCTGCTGCACGGCCACCTCGGCTAGGCCAAACAGAGCATCGACGGCGGCCAGGGTCTGGGCCACCTGGCGGATGGCGGCAGCTTGGGATCCCGCCTCTTGGCGCAACTGCACAAACAGCTCGTACTCCCGCTGGTTGATGTCGGTTTGGGCGGTGAGGATGCGGGCTTCTTTTTCTTTGAGCTCGGGGGTGATGAAGCGCTCTTCGTTGGTGAGCGTCTGCTTGCGGATGTACTCCTTGGGCACCTGCTGCGCCTTGGCGCGGCTGATGCTGAGGTAGTAGCCAAAGGCCTTGTTGAAGCCCACTTTGAGGGTGGGGATGCCGGTGCGCTCGCGCTCGGTTTTCTCCAACTGGGCAATCCATTGGCGGTCTTGCTCCACCTGCTGCCGCAGCCTGTCCAGCTCCGGATCTACGCCAGGCCGGATCAGCCCCCCTTCGGTGAGAATGGGCGGGGGCGAGGGCAAGAGGGTGTGCTCGATGCGCCGGCCCAGGTCAACCAGAGCGGGATCCACCTGCTGTAGGCTCTGCAGGAGGGGAGTTTGGGCTTCGGCCACCAGCTCGGCCAGTTGGGGCAGTTTGCCCAGGGAGGATCCCAGGGCCACCAGCTCGCGCGGGTTGGCAGTGCCGGAGGCGACGCGGTTGGCCAAGCGCTCCAGGTCGTAGAGAGAGTCCAGCAGGGATCCCAGGCGGGTGCGCAGGGAGGGGTTTTCCAAGAGCTCCTGGATGGTGTCCTGGCGAAGGCGGATTTGCTCTCGATCCCGCAAAGGCTGCAGCAGCCAGCGGCGCAGGGTGCGCCCGCCCATGGCGGTGCGGCTGTGATCCAAGACCCAGAGCAGGGATCCGACAAAGGCCCCCTCGCGGATGGTCTGGGTCAGCTCCAGGTTGCGGCGGGTTTGGGCGTCCAATATTAGGTAGTCGGTGAGCTGGTAGGTGCGGGGCGGGCGCAGGAGCGGATGGCCCCCTTGGGGAGAGGGCTGCACCAGATTCTTTTGCGTCTCTTCCAGATAGTGGAGCAATCCCCCTGCCGCCCGAATGGCCAGCGGCAGCCCCTCGCAGCCCAAGCCCTCCAGGGAGCGCAGGCTATAGGTCTGCAGTAGGTTGTCCCGCGCCACCGCTAGCTCAAAGGGCTCCGCCGGGCGCAGGGTATAGGCGTACTGGCCGGGTAGGCCCAGGGGGGCTTGGGGATCCCCAGGCCGCATCAGGCCCAGGCCCAGCCCCTCTTCGGTGGGCAGCAGGATCTCCGCCGGCTGCAGCCGGGCCAGCTCCTGTTCTAGCTGCTCTTGCCCCTCACTCTGGCAGACCCAGAACTCGCCGGTGGAAATGTCGGCATAGGCCAGGCCCCAGGCGGTTTGCTTGGAGCCTCGCAGGCGGACAATGGCCGCCAGGTAGTTGTTTTGCCGCGCCTGCAGCAGCTCCTCCTCGATGACCGTGCCGGGGGTGATCACCCGCGTCACTTCCCGCCGCACCAAGCCTTTGGCTTGATCCGCCGGCTCCATCTGGTCGCAGACGGCCAGGGCATACCCTTTGGCCACCAACTGGGCGGCATAGCGGTCAAAGGCGTGGTAAGGGATCCCGCACATGGGCACCCGCCCGATGGCCCCCGCCTCTCGGCCGGTGAGCACCAGCTCCAGCTCCCGCGACACCAGTTGCGCGTCCTGGAAAAACATCTCGTAGAAATCCCCCAGGCGGTAGAGCAGGATGGCGTGGGGGTATTGCCGCTTCAGCTCTACGTAGTGCTGCATCATGGGGGTGAGCAGGGCGGGATCCACCTGCAGGGCATCCCAGGTGGGCTCAGGGGCAGCGGAAGAAGTCATAGCGCCAATACTTCAAGACGGCTCTGTCCAACCCAAGCTAGCCGGCTTCGGCCATTTTATTGGGGATCTTCCCCCCTCTCCTTGGGCAGCTCAGTGAAGGCAGACTTTGGTTTCGGGGAACAAGCCGGCCTAGGCGGCTGGGAGTGCCGATCCATCTCCCCTTGGCTCAAAGGGGGTCGAAGACTTATTAAAACTAACTTGCAATAGCCAAGAAAGCCTGTTATTCTGACAGCTACGTTTTTATTGAATCTAAGTCTCAACAAGCTAAGAAGCTCGGCAGGTTAGGGCTGCGCCGGGGTGGGTCTGGGTGCGCTGGCGAGCCGGCTGGGGCTGTCTTGGGGATCTCCCCCTCTTAAAAGTCCAGAGGTTTGCGATGTTGGCCAAGCAAGAGCGTCTGTCATCAGGAGTTGACCCGGAGACCCGCTGGGGGCAGGCCAGGCGGATCCGCTCGCCGGTCGGCTTGATGGTTTTGCTACTGGGTGTCATCCTCTTGCTGCTTTGGATCTCAATTGCCTTGGGATCCGTTCCCATAACTTTTTCGGAGCTGTGGCAGGCCCTGTGGGGGCAAGGGGATCCGATCCGGCAGACCATTGTCTGGCAGTTGCGGCTGCCGCGGGCGCTTTTGGCCCAGTTGCTAGGGGCAGCCTTGGGGATGGCGGGGGCCCTGTTGCAGGGGATGTTGGGCAATGGGCTGGCGGATCCCTACCTGCTGGGCATCTCGGCGGGGGCGGGCCTGGCGGCCGTAGCGCTGCTCACCTGGGGGGAGTGGACGGCTTGGGTGCCCTTGGCAGCTTGGGTGGGCGGCGTGCTGACCACGGTGTTGGTGTATGGGCTGGCGCGCACCCGCTCCGGGCTGGCGGTGGAACGGCTGATCCTGGCGGGAGTGGCTGTCAGCGCCCTCTTTGGGGCGATCAGCTCTGCTTTGTTGCTCCTGGCCGATGAGCGGGTCCAGGTGGCCCTGACGTGGTTGATCGGCAGCCTGAGCGGGCGGGGCTGGCCGGAGGTGCGGGTGTCCGGGGTGTATATCCTGGTCGGGCTGGGGCTGGGCTGGGCGCAGGCGCGGGCTTTGAACCTGCTGGGCCTAGGAGAAGAGATGGCGGTGAGCTTGGGGATCCCGTTGGTGCGGACGCGGGTGACCATCGGCTTGGTGGCGGCTTTGTTGGCGGCGGCAGTCGTCAGCGTGGGGGGGTTGATCGGCTTTGTGGGGTTGGTGGTGCCCCACATGGTGCGCCAGGGGGTGGGATCGGATCACCGCTGGCTGTTGCCCCTTTCTGCCTTGGCGGGGGCGGCTCTGTTAAGCGGCGCCGATCTCCTCGCCCGGCTGGGGGCTGTAGAGCTGCCGGTGGGGATCGTCACGGCGTTGATGGGGGCGCCGTTTTTCGGCTGGCTGCTGCGGCAGCGGGAGGCGGGGCAATGAGGGCGGGCCGGCCGATTTTGCAGGCCGAGGCGCTGAGCGGGGGCTATGGCTCGCATCAGGTGATCCGGCAGGTGAGCTTCAGCCTGCAGGCGGGGGACTGGCTGAGCATTGTCGGCCCCAATGGCTCAGGCAAATCGACCCTGCTGCGGCTACTCAGCCGAGTGTTGGTTCCGCAGGCGGGGCGCGTACTTTTGGACGGTCGGGATCTGCACACCCAGCTCAGCCCGCAACAGGTGGCGCGGCAGTTGGCCCTTTTGCCCCAGCAGCCGCGGATCCCGACAGGGCTGACGGTGCGGCAATTGGTGAGCTTGGGGCGTTCTCCTCACCAGCCCTGGTGGGCGTGGCAGTTGCCGCGGGCAGATCAGCAGCGGGTGGAATGGGCGCTGGAGCAGACGGGACTGGGATCCCTGGCCCTGCGGCGGGTGGAAACGCTCTCCGGCGGCGAGCGGCAACGGGCCTTTCTGGCGCTAGCCCTGGTGCAGGAGCCGCAGGTGCTGCTGTTGGACGAGCCCACCACGTTTTTGGATCTGCGCCACCAACTGGAGCTGCTGGAGCTGTTGCGACGGCTGCAGCAGGAGCAGGGGCTGACGGTGGTTAGCGTGCTGCACGATCTAAACCTGGCCATTCGCTACAGCCGGCGGGTGGCTCTGCTGGGATCCGGACAGTTGCAGGCCCTGGGATCCCCGCAGGCGGCCTTGACTGCTGAGAGGGTGCGGCAGGTGTTTGGCCTAGAGGTGGAGTGGATCCCAACGCCGGTGGGGCTCCAGCTTTGCCCCTTGCGCAGCGCAGACCCGGCAAGGCCCCTCTGGCTGGGAGGAAAGGGTGTTGAGGCGAAGGTTTGACTTGTTTCTGGTGGTTTTTGGGAGAGTGAGAAGTTATGCGAGTAACCGGCTGTGGCTGGAAGGCAGTGAGTTTGGGGCTGTGTCTGGGGCTGAGTTGGGGATCCCTGGCCCAGGCGCAACCCGCGGCTCGGATTCCTGAGACTCCTTTGCTGGCCCAGGCCACCCCTCGGGGGGCCACCACCATCCAAGAGCAGATTCGCGAGCTAGAAGCCCAGATCGAAGCTGCCCGTCGGCGGGGGGATCAGGCGGAAGTGGAGCGGCTGCAAGCGGATCTGCAGGTGTTGCAGCAGGGCACCCCTGTCTTCAACCTGCAGCAGGTTACAGTCACCGGCACCCGCACTGAGCGCACCCTGGCCGACTCGCCGGCCAGCATCACCGTCATCGACCGGGAGCGCCTGCGGCGGGAGCTCATCCAGAACATCCAGGATCTGGTGCGCTACGAGCCGGGGGTGAGCGTGCGGCGAAATGTCCGCTATGGACTGCAAGACTTCAACATCCGCGGCCTTGACGCCAACCGGGTGCTGATCCAAGTGGACGGGATCCGGCAGCCGGAGCAGTTTTCCTTTGGCCCCTTCAACATCGGGCGGGACACCTTTGAGCTGGAGACCCTGAAGACGGTGGAGATCATCCGCGGCCCTGCTTCCACCCTCTACGGCAGCGATGCCCTGGGGGGCGTGGTAACCTACACTACTCTAGATCCAGTGGATCTGCTGGGGGAACGGGACAGCCATGTGGGCCTCTCCAGCCAGTACGACAGCAAAAACCAAGGCTTTGTCAACACCCTCAGCTTGGCGGGCCGCCAGGGGAACCTGGAAGCCCTGCTCATCTACACCCGCCGCGACGCCAGGGAGCCGGATATCAAGGCGGATCCCAGTTTCAAAGATCGGCAAACGGTGGAGGGGGACAACGTTTTGGCCAAGCTGGTTTACCGCTTCAGCCCCTTGGAAAGCCTCACCTTGACCGGCGAGTACTTCAACAGCCGCACCACCACCACGTTCTCGCGGCGCAACCTGGATCCCGCCGTCAGCTTATTTAGGGAAACCATCGACACCGAGCGCAGCCGCCTCAGTTTGGAGTATCGCTACGCCAACCCAGAGAATCCCGCTTTTGAGCTGGCCACTGTCCAGATCTACTACCAGCCCGCCCGCACCCGCGAGCCCAGTGTAGAGGAGCGCACCCTCACGGTGCAAGGCCGACCCGTACCGGTGCGGCGGGATACCTTCAACGAGCTGGTCAGCAACATTTTGGGAGCCAGCCTGCAGGCCCAAAGCCGCTTCCAAACCGGGGATCTCTCCCACCGCCTGGTGTATGGGATGGAGATCTCCACCACCCGCAACGAGCGACCTCGCAACCGTTTTCAGACCAATCTGCAAACTGGAGCAGTAACCCAAAACATTCCCCCAGATACCTTTCCCACCAAAGATTTTCCCGACTCGGACACCGTGCGCTTTGGGCTGTATGTGCAGGATGAGATCGACTTTGGCGGCGGCAACTTGACTCTGATCCCCGGCATCCGCTACGACACCTACAACCTCACCCCCAGCCCCGATGAAGCTTTCTTGAAAAGCGGGTCAGAAGCGGCCAGCCTCTTTGCCGATGCCGTCTCCCCCAAGCTGGGCCTAGTGTGGAGGATTAACCCCAACCTCACCTTTACGGCCCAGTACAACACCGGCTTTCGCGCTCCCCAATACAACGAGATCAACAGCGGCTTTACCAACCTGGTCAGCCCGGTTTTCCGCTATCGCACCCTCTCCAACCCCAACTTGCGCCCGGAAACCAGCCAGGGCTTTGAAGTGGGTTTGCGAGGGATCTACCCGCAGGCCAGCTTCAGCTTGGCGGCCTACTACAACACCTACAACGACTTTATCGAGGCATTCCGGGAGGTGGGATCCGAGCCCTCACCCCCCGGCCCCCCCGGCAGCCCGCCGCCCCCGCCGGTCATCCTGTTCCAGAGCCAAAACATCAGCCGCGCCCGTATCTACGGCGTAGAGGCGACAGGACAATATTTCTTTAGCCCCGACCTAACCGGTTGGAGCCTAAACGGCAGCTTTGCCTGGGCGGTGGGGGACAATCTTACAGAAAACAAGCCCCTGCTTTCAATCGAGCCGCTGACGGCGGTGCTGGGGCTGCACTACGACGATCCCAGCCAGGTGTGGGGGGCGAGGTTGGTGGCCACGCTGGTGGCGGATCCGCGGGATCCGCAGCGGGAGGTGGTGCGACCCAACCCCAACGCTCCCCCGCAGATTCCCTTTGTGCCCAGCGGCTATACGGTGGTGGATCTGCTGGGCTACTACAACCTAGACGACAACTGGCAGCTCAATTTCGGGGTGTTCAACCTCTTCGACGAGCGGTATTTTCTCTACTCCGAAACCCGCACCCTCTTTGTTGGCCCTGAAGTGGAGCGGCGGGCCCAGCCGGGGCGCCATGTGGCCCTCAGCTTCTCCAGCCGCTTCTAGGACTCCCCGCCAGACGTGCCCATCGAGATAGCCCCGAGCCATGCTCGCCAAACCCCCCACTCGCACCGACCGGGGATCCGCTTCTTTGCAGAGGGGCTCCCACCCTCGGCTTTTGTGGCGCCTGCAGATGGGGTATTGGCAGCAGGCAGGCATGGCCTACGGGGTGGGTCTGGCCTGGCTGGAGCTGGGCCTGTGGGGGGTGGCGCGGGGCCAGAGCTCTGAGGGGCTGCGCTGGATTGGCTGGGGCGAGAAGCTGCTCAGGGCGGCCCTGCTGGCGGGCTATTGCTCCCTTGCTCTCTCGGTTGCCTGCACCTCGCTGGAGGATCTCCCTGAATTGCCTGGGCAAAGTCGGGAGCTCCGCCCGCTGCGCTGGGAGACTTTGCTCTCGCTGCTTTTGCATCTGTTGGGGCTGCTGGGGTGGGGATCCCGACCTCTGAGAGAACCCGAAGTGCGGATCCCGGTCACGCTGTGGCTGGAGGATCCCCCGCCGGCCCCGCTTGAGGCGGCTGCAGAATCAGCTCTGCCTGACCCAGCGGAGGAGCCGACCCAGCCGGCCTCGGAATCCCCCCCTGCGGCTGCCCCACTCCCGCCCGATCCTGCACCCCAGCAGATTCAAGCTTCTTCACTGACAACCTTGCCAACGCCGCCCCCCACGCCTGTTCCCACGACGAAGCTGGGGCCGACCCCGAAACCCACGCCGATGGCCGCCCCACACCCAGTCTCGTATACACAACTGAACCTGC
>NZ_JANSJI010000216.1:0-4742 GCF_047462475.1 Synechococcus sp. H55.11 | reverse complement strand
GGGCCGACGGCGAGGAAGCGCTCCCCTAGCATTTCGGCAGCGGCAGGTTGGATCCAGCCCATGCGCTGCAGCAGATGCAAAGCCAAGGCATATTTGGCCCGCGCGGCCCCATCCTGTACCTTGATGGCCAGGCCCATCCCCTCTCCGACGCGCCCAATGCACTGGATCCCTTCGGCGCCGGACTTGCTGACCAGCTCTCCCTGGGTAGCCCGCATCAATTCTGTATCGAAACATCCCTGTCCGGCCACCATTTCCGGGTGGTGGGTCATGGCGCGGGCGATGGCCTCCAAGTCGGGCCGCTCGCCGGCAGTCAGTTGGGCAAATAGAGAGGCCAAATGGTTCAGTTGCAGTTGGTAGGTGGGCACGCCGCAGTCATCGCGGGCAAACAAAAACTCTTCCGAAGGCATCTGCAATAGATCCGCCAACTTAGCCCGCACCAGGGCCTGAACGGGGTGTTGCCGCTGGGCGTAGTCCGGCAGGGTCCAGTTCTGGGCGCGGCTTGCTAGCAGCATGCCAGCATGCTTGCCGGAGCAGTTGTGGCACAGGGGGCTGGGCTTGCCGGGTGGGGTGGGGCAGACCAGCAGCTCGGGAGACAGGTCGGCGCGCCAGAGCATGCTGAACACCTGCCGCGCATGGGCCGTGGTGCCCTGATGGGATCCGCACATAATGGCGATATCCTTCTCGCTGAGGCGGTAGCGCTCGCGGATGCCGGTGGAGAGCATGGCCAGCGCTTGGAAAGGTTTGAGCGCAGAACGGGCAAAAACAGGGGTGGTGCTGTTGCCGGCCATGGCCAGGGAGCGCCCGCGGCTATCGGCCACGACCGCTTGGCAATGATGGATAGATTCGGTCAACCCTTCCCGCAAAACATGGATCAACAGTTCGGGGGTGGTGGAACGATTCTCAAATGACATGAAATCCTGGGAAAGGGCCGACGAGTCTGAAAAAAGGATGTGTACTTTATCAAATCATACGCGCAGATCCGGCGCGAGACGTTGCCGGAACCTTTCTAAGTAGCAAAATAGAACAGTTGCCTCTGGATCCCTGACTTCTGCCATGTCCTTAGCTCCACTGGTGTTTTTGGTTTGTCACGGCAGCCGGGATCCGGAATACCAACAGGCGGCGGCGGATTTGCTGGCCCGGGTGCGGCAGCGGCTGTCTCCTCAGCCGGTGGAGCTGGCCCAGTTGGAAGGTCAGCCCCTGACCTTGGCAGAGCAGATTCACAGACAATTGGCCTCCTGTCTGGATAGAGTCGATGGGCCGGTGGTGCTGCTGTCGCTGTTTATGGGCGGGGGATCCCATGTGGAGGAGGATTTGCCGGCTGCGGTGGAGCAGGTTCAAGCTCGCTGGCCGCGCCTGCAGTTGCTGCTGACGCCCCCCATCGGCCAGCACCCAGCCCTGATCGATTTGGTGGCGGCTCGCGTGGTTGCGGCGCAGCGGTTGGGGGAACTGACCCACGGCTGGATCCTATTTGGCCATGGCAGCCGCCTGCCGGGATTTGCCGCCCAGCTCCAGGCCGGGATCCAAGCTCTGGAACAGCGCCTGCCCGGAATTCCCATCCACCTGGCTTTTGCCGCCCAGCCCCCGACACTGGAAGCGGCTGTAATCCATTGCCTGCGTCTGAGCCAGTATCGCCTGCGGGTGCTGCCGTTTTTTCTTTTTCCGGGCGGTCTGCTGCGCGCTTTACAAGAACAAGCTCAGCGGCTACAGCGAGAATGGCCCTTGCTGCAGATTACGGTGGAGCCGCCCCTCTGGCGGGATCCCCAGGTGGTACAGGCCATCCAGGAGACCCTGCAGACGGCCTGTCTGACCGGGAAGTAGGGTTGGTTGGTCAAAACTGTCCTGTTCCAGCAGAATAGATATTTCCGACAAGCTATTGGGATTTGAGATGGGCAAAGTGTATCTGGTGGGGGCAGGGCCTGGGGATCCGGGACTGCTGACGGTCAAGGGCAAAGCGCTGCTCGCCCATGCGGACGTGGTCATCTACGATGCCCTGGTGGGATCCCCCATTTTGGATCTGATCCCACCCACAGCAGAACGAATCTACGCCGGCAAACACTGCGGCGCCCATACCCTCCCGCAGGAGCAAATCACCGCCTTGCTGATCGAGAAAGCCCAGACGGCAGCCGTGGTGGTGCGCCTCAAGGGCGGGGATCCCTTCATCTTCGGGCGGGGGGGCGAGGAGATGCTGGCCCTGGTCCAGGCCGGGATCCCGGTGGAAGTGGTGCCGGGAATTACGGCGGGCATGGCCGCCAGCGCCTATGCTGGGATCCCACTCACCCATCGCGACCTCAGCTCCTCGGTTGCCTTCGTAACCGGCCATGAGGCGGTAGGGAAATACCGCCCCCAGGTCAATTGGCGCGCCCTAGCCGAGGCCGTAGAAACCTTGGTGATCTACATGGGTATGCACAACCTCGGCCACATCGCCGCCGAATTGTTGGCCGGCGGCAAAGCTCCCGACACCCCCGTTGCCCTGATCCGCTGGGGCACCACGCCGGAGCAAGAGATTCATCTGCTCCGTTTGGAGACTCTAGCCGGTCAGCCCTCGCCTGTAGCACCGCCCGCCATTGTCGTGGTGGGAGCGGTGGTCAATCTGGCCGGCCTGTTGCCCACTCTATGTCCGCTTGCCCCTTCAGAGCCTCAATGAACGCCTTTTTTCGCAAGCTGAGCGCCCTCTTTGCCGCCCACTACGCCTACATGCTGGAGTACCGGGCGGAGCTGATCCTGTGGGTGTTGGCCGGATCCCTGCCCTTGATCATGATGGGGCTCTGGAGCGAAGCCGCCCGTTCAGGAGATTTCTCGCTCTCTTCCCTGGAGTTCAGCCGCTATTTTCTGGCCGTGTTCCTGGTGCGCCAGTTCAGCATCACCTGGGTGATCTGGGACTTTGAGCGGGAGGTCGTCGAAGGCAAGTTATCGCCGCGTCTGTTGCAGCCTCTGGATCCCGCTTGGCACCACGTCGCCAGCCACCTGATGGAGCGCCTGGCCCGCCTCCCCTTTACCGTGGCTTTGATTGCCCTCTTTTTTCTGCTCTACCCCCGTGCTTTTTGGATCCCGTCTTGGCAACAGGTGGCACTGGGATCCCTGGCCATTCTGTTGGCTTTTGCCCTGCGCTTTCTTATGCAGTACACCCTGGCGCTGCTGGCCTTTTGGGTGGAGCGAATATCGGCTCTGGAGCAGCTTCATTTCTTGGTGTACCTGTTTTTGTCGGGGGTGATCGCCCCTCTGGAGGTGTTTCCACCGGCGGTGCGCCAGGTCTTGGCCTGGACGCCCTTTCCCTACTTGGTACATTTTCCCGCCGGCCTCTGGGTGGGGATCCCACAAGATATCCCGCGCGGTTTTGCCATGGGCCTGGCCTGGCTGGGGCTGTTTTGGCTGGTCAACCGCTGGCTGTGGCGCAAGGGTTTGCAACGCTACTCCGGGATGGGAGCCTAAACAAACCTATTTCCCAGTCCGCCTGAGCCGGCAGCAAGACTGCTTCTGGAACGACTATTATGGGGCAGGGGTTAGTTGATCGCCAGCATCCTATCTGGACTTAAACTTGCGGCAAGAGGTGAATAGCGCCCTCAGATCATCTCTTTAGTCATTCCTCAACAGCCTCTCCCGCTAGTCATCATGAAGCGCGTATTGGTCGTAGATGACGATCCCCTCTCTTTAAAGGTGCTGAGCCGCCACTTGACTCAGCACGGCTATCGGGTTTGTACGGGCACTTCGGGTGTAGAAGGGCTGCGCCTGTTTGCCCAAGAGCAGCCGGATGTGGTGGTGTCGGATGTGGTGATGCCGGAAATGGATGGCTTCGAGTTTTGCCGGCAACTGCGGCAACAGCGGGGCGGCGAACTCGTCCCCTTTATCTTTCTCTCCTCTCGCAGTGAGCTGGACGACCGCGTTCAGGGCTACGAGTGGGGAGCCGACGACTACATCATCAAGCCCTTCGAGCCGCTGGAGCTGGTGGCCAAGATCGAGGCGCAAATCGAACGATCCCGCCGCACCCAGTTGGAGATTCTGCGCCTGATCCAGCAGCAAACCCAGGCCAAAGCCGAAACTGCCCCCCGTCCCACCTTGGCAGATCTTCCCCTTACCCCTGCTGAGGAGCGGGTGTTCCGGGAAGTGATCCGCGGCCTCACCAACAAGCAAATCGGCGAGAAGCTGTTCATCAGCCCGCGCACTGTGCAAACTCACCTGACCAACATCCTCAGCAAGCTTTCTCTGGAAAATCGCTCGCAACTGGTGCGCTTTGCCTATGAGCGAGGCTACAGCGCCCAAGAGGAGCCGGACTCTCTTTCAGGCCAGGTGTAGCTGCAAAACAGAACGCGGCGCCTTGCGCACCCGACAGGGGATCCGCTCCTTGCCCAAGCGGACAAATGCCTCGTAGCGGTGGCAGCCGGAGAACCCATAGTATTCTCCCTCCACTTCCAAAACTTCGATCGGCTCCTGCAGCCCGATTGCTTCGATGGAAGCCATCAGCGCCCGCACTTTCTCCGGATCCGTCTGCCGCGGCAAGGGGCGACGAATTTGGGCCAGGGGAATCTCGCGAATGTGCGCCATGGTGAATTTTCTCCCTAGGTAAGCTCCTTAATCATACTCATTATGACTTTGCTCTAGCAAGGCTTGCAGAGGGAGTGGATTCTCAGGTCAGAGCATGGCAGGATAGCACCATTCCTCACTGCCCTTTCGCTCAGGAGCCAACTTAGCCATGTGGCAACTCCTCCAAGCTTTCTGGGGAAAGATCGCCGGCCAAGCTCCCCCCG
>NZ_JANSJI010000215.1:0-1045 GCF_047462475.1 Synechococcus sp. H55.11 | reverse complement strand
TGTGTTCCCCTTTCGGGGGGATCCCTAGAAATTGGAAACAAGAAGGGCTGGTCATCAAAGAAAAGCTCAATGGCGTTCCCCTTTGTTCCCCTTTCGGGGGGATCCCTAGAAATTGGAAACAAATCGCTGCTAATCCCTCCCTCTGCCTGTGCTTGCAGGTTCCCCTTTCGGGGGGATCCCTAGAAATTGGAAACCACCTTGGAGAGCGGGGAGACGTTGTTGTGATATTTCAATGTTCCCCTTTCGGGGGGATCCCTAGAAATTGGAAACTCTCAACCGCGACTATCTCCGGCTTCTCCAGCTTCTCTATCTTGTTCCCCTTTCGGGGGGATCCCTAGAAATTGGAAACTCCATATGTATCTCCTTTCTAGAACAAAAGGGGGTGTTCCCCTTTCGGGGGGATCCCTGGAAATTGGAAACGCGCGGCGTCCCGGACGGTCTGCAAATCGATAACGGGGCGTTCCCCTTTCGGGGGGATCCCTAGAAATTGGAAACGCGATGGTTTGTGCCGGGTCACGGTTCTGAGGCCAGGTTCCCCTTTCGGGGGGATCCCTAGAAATTGGAAACACTAAAGTCTGCAGACGCGGGAATTGCCCCGTCAGGGTTCCCCCTTCGGGGGGATCCCTAGAAATTGGAAACAGGATGGCGGCCAACATTACCTTCTGGCTGTGGAGTTCTGTTCCCCCTTCGGGGGGATCCCTAGAAATTGGAAACATCTGAGAGGCTTTCGTAATATTTCCAGAACCTGTCTATGTTCCCCCTTCGGGGGGATCCCTAGAAATTGGAAACGGTAAGGGCAGGGAACGACAGACCTACCCTCTTCAAAAGTTCCCCCTTCGGGGGGATCCCTAGAAATTGGAAACACACTTTAATTCAAGAGCCGGCCACGCACCGATTGATGTTCCCCCTTCGGGGGGATCCCTAGAAATTGGAAACGCTTTCGCCGCTCGGATTTGGTTTCGTTGGGTTTCCGGTTCCCCCTTCGGGGGGATCCCTAGAAATTGGAAACTTGTTGCGGTACCCGAAGCAGGCGCGGCTACTGGCC
>NZ_JANSJI010000214.1:0-1055 GCF_047462475.1 Synechococcus sp. H55.11 | reverse complement strand
GGGTTTAATAGGGGTAGGTTCCCCCTTCGGGGGGATCCCTAGAAATTGGAAACAAGATGTAATCGCTGCTAATCCCTCCCTCTGCTTTTGATGTTCCCCCTTCGGGGGGATCCCTAGAAATTGGAAACAGGAAGTCGCCGGCCAAGCAGAGGAAGTCATTAAGCAGTTCCCCCTTCGGGGGGATCCCTAGAAATTGGAAACGCGATTGCCTGTGCCTTCAAGCTGAAGTGGCAGTCTGCCGTTCCCCCTTCGGGGGGATCCCTAGAAATTGGAAACACTCCGTCTCCACCCCTGGGGCGTGTGCCCGCTACCTGAGTTCCCCCTTCGGGGGGATCCCTAGAAATTGGAAACTCCTCGAAACGCTCTGGAGCTGCCCTATCAGAGAACGGCATTGTTCCCCCTTCGGGGGGATCCCTAGAAATTGGAAACCCATCCAATAGGCTGACGTTAAGGTTCCAGACTTCTGGGCTGTTCCCCCTTCGGGGGGATCCCTAGAAATTGGAAACGCTGACTTGTACCCACGGCCTAGAATCCCGTTTGGATGGTTCCCCCTTCGGGGGGATCCCTAGAAATTGGAAACGCTCGTTGCGTGGGCTGTGGTGTATGCGCAAAAAGGGAAAGTTCCCCCTTCGGGGGGATCCCTAGAAATTGGAAACGGCATCCAGGATAGCCATGTTCATTTCGTCCATATGAGGTGTTCCCCCTTCGGGGGGATCCCTAGAAATTGGAAACAATGAGTTCCTTCGTGCAATCGAGAATTTTCCCTAGGGTTCCCCCTTCGGGGGGATCCCTAGAAATTGGAAACTATTCCTCCCGCCTTCCGTCGGTGCTTTCGGCGAAGTATTCGTAGTTCCCCCTTCGGGGGGATCCCTAGAAATTGGAAACATGCCTGAGCACGTTGCCTCTAAATCCAGAATCCATGCAAAGTTCCCCCTTCGGGGGGATCCCTAGAAATTGGAAACACAGAGCTGGCCCAGCTGCGGGAAGAGCTCCCGCAAAGGTTCCCCCTTCGGGGGGATCCCTAGAAATTGGAAACAAACCAATTGCAATAAAGC
>NZ_JANSJI010000213.1:0-1060 GCF_047462475.1 Synechococcus sp. H55.11 | reverse complement strand
ATGACCATCGCGGTAGGGCGCGTACGCCAGGAGCGAGGATGGTTCGACATCGTCGATGACTGGCTCAAGCGCGACAGATTCGTGTTTATCGGCTGGTCGGGGCTGCTGCTGTTCCCCTGCGCCTACTTGGCCTTGGGCGGCTGGCTGACCGGCACCACCTTTGTAACTTCTTGGTACACCCACGGCCTGGCCAGCTCCTACCTGGAAGGGTGCAACTTTTTGACCGTGGCCGTGTCCACCCCCGCCGACAGCATGGGCCACAGCCTGCTGCTGCTGTGGGGCCCGGAAGCCCAAGGGGACTTTACCCGCTGGTGCCAGATTGGCGGGCTGTGGACGTTTGTGGCGCTGCACGGGGCGCTGGGCTTGATTGGCTTTATGCTGCGGCAATTTGAGATTGCCCGCCTGGTGGGGGTGCGGCCCTACAACGCCATTGCCTTCAGCGCGCCGATTGCGGTGTTTGTGAGCGTGTTTTTGATTTACCCGCTGGGGCAGAGCAGTTGGTTTTTTGCCCCCAGCTTTGGGGTGGCGGGGATTTTCCGCTTTTTGCTGTTTTTCCAGGGGTTCCACAACTGGACGCTGAACCCGTTCCACATGATGGGGGTGGCCGGCGTGTTGGGTGGAGCGCTGCTGTGTGCCATCCATGGGGCGACGGTGGAGAACACGTTGTTTCAGGATGGGGAAGCGGCGAGCACGTTTCGGGCGTTTGAGCCGACGCAGTCGGAAGAGACGTACTCGATGGTGACGGCGAACCGGTACTGGAGCCAGATTTTTGGGATAGCGTTTTCCAACAAGCGGTGGCTGCACTTTTTCATGTTGTTTGTGCCGGTGACGGGATTGTGGATGTCGAGCATTGGAGTGGTGGGGTTGGCGCTGAACCTGCGGGCGTATGACTTTATCAGTCAGGAGACGCGGGCGGCAGAAGATCCTGAGTTTGAGACGTTCTACACGAAGAACATTTTGCTCAACGAGGGGATTCGGGCCTGGATGGCGCCGCAGGACCAGCCGCACGAGCGCTTTGAGTTCCCCGAAGAAGTCCTACCCCGCGGCAACGCGCTCTAAA
>NZ_JANSJI010000212.1:0-18995 GCF_047462475.1 Synechococcus sp. H55.11 | reverse complement strand
AGCGACTCAAGTCGCTCAAGGACTACGTCCCGCTAACGCGAACGGGCTTTTCCGCTCCGTACTACTCGCGTCAGCGGCGCGGAGCGCTTAGTACAGGGCTACCCAGCTGCCCCCCTGTGTCGCCACCCTGGCAGAGCCAAAACCGAGGGCCCCCAAACCGTCTCTGTCGCCGCCTGGGGATCCCAACTCTTGCCTAGGCTAGGACGGCGGCCGCTCCGGCGAAAGCTTCCTCCCGCAGCAGCGCAGCTTTGTCGGTGCACTCCCAGGGCAGATCCAGGTGGGTTTGCCCGAAGTGCCCATAGACCGCCACGTTTTGGTAGAAGCGCCCTCCCCGTTGACGGGGTAACTCTCGCAGTTGGAACTGGGCCAGAATGGCTGCCGGCCTCAGGTCAAAATGGCGCTGCACCAGCCGCAGCAGATCTTCGTCGGGGATGCGCCCTGTGCCAAAGGTTTCCACCAAAAGGTTGATGGGACGGGCCACCCCGATAGCATAGCTAACCTGCACCTCGCATTTTTGCGCCAGGCCGGCAGCCACGATGTTCTTGGCCACATAGCGGGCAGCATAGGCGGCGCTGCGATCCACCTTGGTGGGATCCTTGCCGGAGAAGGCCCCGCCCCCATGACGGGAATAGCCGCCATAGGTATCGACGATGATCTTGCGGCCGGTCAAGCCGGCATCCCCCTGCGGGCCGCCGATGACGAACTTGCCGGTGGGATTGGTGAGGAAGCGGGTATGGCTGTCGGGTTTGATGGGCAGCTCGGCAAATACCGGCTGCACCACCGCCTCCCAGAGATCGGCGCGGATGCGCTCTTGCACCGCCGCCTCTTCTGTGATGGCGCCAATGGTGGGCGTGTGCTGGGTGGAGATGAGCAGGGTGTGGATGCCCACCGGACGCCCCTCCTCATAGGCCACCGTCACCTGCGTCTTGCCGTCGGGGCGCAGATAGGGCAGGGTGCCGTTTTTGCGAACAGTGGCCAACTGGCGGCTGAGGCGGTGGGCCAAGCTGATCGGCAAGGGCATCAGCTCAGGGGTCTCGTCGCAGGCAAAGCCGAACATCAAGCCCTGATCCCCGGCCCCGACCAAGTCGAATTGATCTTCCCTGGATGCGCGACTTTCCAGGGCCACGTTCACCCCTTGGGCAATATCGGGAGATTGCTCATCAAAAGCCACCAACACCGCGCAGCTATCGGCAGAGAAACCGTTCTTGGCGTCGGTGTAGCCAATTTCGGCCACCTTGTCCCGCACCAGATGGGTGAAGTTGACATGCGCCTGCGAGGTGATCTCCCCGGTCAGGATCACCATGCCCGTATTCACCACCACCTCTGCCGCCACCCGGCTCATGGGATCCGCCGTCAAGAGGGCATCCACGATGGCATCGGAGATCTGATCGCAGATTTTGTCGGGGTGCCCCTCCGTCACCGACTCCGAGGAAAACAAAAACGACTTGGACAACGAACCTCTCCTTAAGACGAAACAGATGAAACTGGGAGCCTGCTCAGGCCAGAAAGCCAGGCCCACCTGTCCGTTCATCGGCGGCCAGGACCCAGAAAGGCAGGCCTAGCCGGTGGATCAGCGCAGTTGCCAGAGCAACCCACCGCACCCGAGGACTTCGTCCCACTGACGCGATAGAGCCTTGCTCCGCCGCTGCGACCAGAGCTGTGGGAGCCGCTAAAGGGTAAAGTCGCCAGAAAAAGCCCCCACCTAAAAGGGCTATCCTCTAGAGAAAACTTTATTGCCTTTATCTTTCGGTTACTGACTAACCGCAGGAATTGGCACCGTAGCGGAGACTTCCGCCGGTTGCCGCAGCTTCATTGGGCCTGATCCCTCAGTCTGCTCTGGATAAAGAACGGAACTTGTTCTTATGGTACCCCTAACCTCGACGCATTTGTCAAAAAAATGCGCTCTGGGCCGGTCTCAACCCAACAGCTCCTGCCACCAGTCGGTGGACTGGGCGGCCCTGAGAAAAAAGACGCCCGCCAAGCCCAGAGGGAAGAGAACTCCCAGAAAGCCAACCGCCCCCAGTGCCCAAGCCAAGCGATGCAGATGCCTTTTGCTGGCAGCGCCCGCGGTTGTTTCCGCCAAGACGGCCAACATCGATCCCAGGGCCGCCAACAGGGATCCCCCCAGCCCGGCCAGATAGGCGGGCCCCAGCCACGGCTGTAACTGGGCGGCAGAGGCAATTTGCAAACGGGGCAGGACTTGAAAACACCCTACCGCCAGCACGGCCCAGATGAAGGAGTACATCAGCAGGCTATCTCGAAAAGCGGTAGCCGGTTCTTTCATGATCCCAGCCCAATCCAGCCAGAGGTAGGATAAAAGCAGTTTGCTGGGGAAGAGCTTGCTCGGCCCACCCGAATTTCCTCTGATTATGGCCCAACCCGCCATGTCTGACCTCTCTGCACCGGCTTGGGGATCCCACTCGACAACAGAGCCTGAGGCTGTTGGCGTTGGCAATTGCGGGACGGAGTCTCTAGCGGGCCCAGAGACTGACCTCAACCAGTGGCACCGCCGCAGAATGCAGCGCCGCCAGCAAATCCAGCGGCAGCGCCTATCGGGCATGCGCGATGACAAGGGCTTGATCATCGTGCATACAGGGCAGGGCAAAGGCAAGAGCACGGCTGCTTTCGGCATGATCTTCCGTGCCCTCGGCCAAGGCTTGTCGGTGGGGGTAGTGCAATTCATCAAGGGGGCCTGGGATCCGGGGGAAGCCAAATTGTTGCGCCAGTTGGCCGCCCATCCGGAGCTGGGCCTGGGGAAAATCGCCTTTTACGCCATGGGGGAAGGTTTTACCTGGGAAACCCAGGATCGCGAGCGGGATATCGCCCATGCGCAGGCGGCCTGGGCAAAGGGGCGGGAGCTGCTCAGCAGCGGCGAGTACCACCTGGTACTTTTGGATGAGATCAACGTCGCCCTCAAGCTGGGGTACCTCTCCCTGGAGCAGGTATTGGCCGGCCTGGCCGAAAAACCGGAGCGGGTGCATGTGATCCTGACCGGGCGGGGCGCGCCGGCTGCCCTGATCGACCGGGCCGACTTGGTAACCGAGATGACCTTGGTCAAGCATCCTTTCCGCGACCAGGGGATCAAAGCGCAAATCGGCATTGAGTTCTAGTCCTTGGGTAGGGCAAGATGGCCATTCTGGTGGCGGCAGCCACAAGCGGCAGCGGCAAGACCACTGTCACGCTGGCTCTGTTGGCCGCTCTCAGGCGGCGGGGCCTGCGCATTCAGCCCTTCAAGGTGGGGCCGGATTACATTGATCCCCTGTTCCACACAGCGGTGAGCGGGATCCCCTGTCGCAACTTGGATCCCTTTTTAACCGATGAGAACTTTGTGCAGCGCTGCTTTCGCCACCACTGCCAAGGCAAAGATGGAGCAATTGTAGAGGGAGTGATGGGCCTCTTCGATGGACGAGCGCCCGCATCCCTGCCCGGCGAGACAGAACCCTTTTTTGCCAGCAGCGCCCACGTGGCCCGCCTGCTGGGGATCCCTGTGGTGTTGGTTATCGACGGCAGCGGCCTGGGAATGACGGTGGCCGCTCTGCTCTACGGCCTGAGCCGCTTTGATCCCCGCCTCACCATTGCCGGGGTGATTTTCAACTGCGTGGCCTCGGAGCGGCACGGCCAGATTTTACAGCAAGCAGCAGCGGCGGCGGGGATCCCGGTCTTGGGCCAGTTTCCCCGCCGTGAGGATCTGCGCCTGCCCAGCCGCCACCTGGGGTTGGTGCCCGTCTCAGAACTGGATCACTTCCCCCGCTGGCAGGAGACCTGGGCCGACCTGGCCGAGCAGCATCTGAATTGGGATGAGCTACTGCCCTTGATTCGCTCCTTGCCGCCGGCGGTGGGGGAGCTGTGGCCAGAGATTTCCCCACAACCGCGTCGGGTTCGGGTAGGGGTGGCCCAAGACGCCGCCTTTAACTTCTACTACGCCGACAACCTAGATCTCCTGCGGGCCTGTGGCGCCGAGCTGCTGGAGTACTCTCCCCTGCAGGTGGGGCTGTGGCCGCCGGAGCCCTGCGATGGCCTGCTGCTGGGGGGCGGGTTCCCAGAACTGTTTGCCGCCACCCTCTCCGAAAAAATAAGCCACCGCCCACCGCCGCCCGCCCATCCACCCCTCTATGCCGAATGCGGCGGGCTGATGGTGCTGGGACGATCCCTCACCGATTTCAAGGGAAAGACCTACCCCCTGGCCGGGCTGCTGCCTATCCAGGTGGACATGGGCGACCGGCTGTGTCTGGGCTACCGCGAGGCCACTGTCCTGCGCCCAACCCTGCTGGCCAAGGCCGGGGATCGCCTACGAGGGCACGAATTTCACCGCTCCCGCAGCACCCCTCTCTCCCCCAACCCAATCTACATCTGGGGATCCCCGCCTCACCAGGAAGGCTGGGCCGGTCGGCGCCTGCACGCCTCCTACCTGCATCTCCACTGGGGATCCCGTCCCGACCTGGCCATGCGGCTCTTACAAAGCTTCTTGAGGACAACTCTGCCCATCTCCCCTTAGAAGACCATGCCATCGCTGAGCCGTTGGATGGGCGGAGAAACATCTGACCTGAGCTCCGGCGGATCCAGGTCTTTGAGCCGCTTTTCCGGCCAGGCCAAGCGATCCGCGGATCCTCCGCGAGAATGTCGCCAGCGCCTGTGGAAGGGCATTTCCCCGCTGGGATCGTGATCGTGGCGGTCACGCAGTCGGCATCGAGGCGAGAATGCTCCGATTCACCGGCCAAAACCCTTTCAAATAGCAACTTACAGCGATCCCGAATGGCTTGAGGACTCTGAAAATAAGTCACTCGTTTTTCCTGAACAACAGATGCCGACCTTGAGCCCTTCCCTCTCAAGCATCCCTCGCTTCATCCAAGAGTTTTTCAGCATAATTGGGCGGGAACTCACCTTGCTCCACATTCGTCTACAAAACTTAGCCTTCTTGACTCCAAACACGCCAGCCTCTTGCAGAGGCTCAGAAACCTAGAGGGCAACCCAACCCAAAGGACTACATCTTGCTTCCCCACTGCTGAAACCCCTGTAGGAGTGGGCTTTGAGGCAATTGTCCACAAAAGGACTGCGTCGGGGCATTTCGAGAAAAGACTGAGCTAAGCACTGGGTGAGGATCCCAGTAGGTAAGAAGTTTTGAGTCGGGGTAAATTTTGATGTCTTTGGTTAAGACGAGTATGGGATACTACACCTTGGTGGGCTAGACTTTGCCTACCCTGTGGCTTTAATCACTTCCTTGAGGGTTTGTCGGTTGTTATCCTAGACATGTCTTTAGCTCTCAAGCAGAATAAGCATAAATTACTAGTTGGCTCATTTTCGGCTAGACTGAGCCCCACAGCGGGCGATTCATGTAGGGAGGAGTGTGATGTTCACACGGTTGGCGGAACAGTACCGCAGCTATGTTCAAGATCTGGTGATGAGTTTGCAGGCTCTGGCCATTGTTTTGGAGAAGCGGGGCTATCCAGCTTCTTGCTACACCTGCGGTACTTCATTTGAAAGCGCCTCGTTTATGGTCAGTTTACGAGAGGGTCACCTGATTCGCTTTTTGGTTTCCGAATGCTCCATTAGCTGGACAGAAATGCGGGATGACCGGGAGCTCATGAAACTGGAAGGAGCAGAGGCGATTCGCCAACTGCAGGATTTGGCAGAGCTGATCAAAGATGAGTTGGTGGCTGCCGCTCCGGCTGAGGCTCTGGTAGCCAGCACCTGAAAAACAAGCCGTAAGTCTCTCGCCCCCAAGTCCCAAGCGATTGGACAACCGGGTCTGGCCTCAGCTCAAGTTGCAACAGGAGGCCGAGAACTTCCCTCGGCTCCTGGGCTGCCTGGAGTTGTTGTAGGGTTCATTTTCTCCGTCGGCCATTTCGCCATACCCCCAAGGGGATTCGAACCCCTGTCGCATCCGTGAAAGGGATGTGTCCTAGGCCTCTAGACGATGGGGGCGCTCATAAATGCAGCGATCCTAATCCTAGAGAAGGAGGGACGAGCTTGTCAACTTGACACGCCCCCACCCAAACAAGAGATTCTTGCTCCTGCTTCTGCGGCTGCGCTTGGCTGTTCCAGGTCGCCTCAGGCGTTCCTCCGCTTGCCAAGGTGCGGCGGGAATTTCTCTTGGCTCCTGTGTGGGGTGATGCTGAGTTTGCAGACTACGGTGAGGATGTGAGACAGTTTCAGGCGGTGAAGTGATGGCTGCAACTGGAGCATCCCTTGCTTCATCTCTCCAGCCTACGGAGGCAGGGGACTCATGCCATTGGACTGCTTATGCAACCCAAAGTTCTATTGCTGGGCAACGCTGGCACGCACGGGAACTGCGCCGCTGACGCAACTGCCGGCCTGCTTTTGGATATGGACGGGGTGATCGTGGATTCGGAGCCGATCCACGCCCGCGCCGGAGTCATCGCCCTGCAGCGCTGTCAGATCTCTCTGGATCTGGCTCCCATCTCCCTGCAGTTTAAGGGGCGCACCGACCAGGACATGTTCGAGTATCTCGTAGAACACCTGACGGACACCCCGCCTGCGGAACGATCCCTGCTGGTGCAGCGTTTGATCGAGGAAAAGGCCAAGGCTTTTGGAGAACTACTGGGAGAGGTGCCGCTGGTGCCAGGGGTGCTGGAGTTTTTGGCGGCCAGCCGCCGCCGCTTCTCCGCCCTCGCCCTCACCACCTCGGCCACCCGTCGGGATCAAGAGCAGATTTTCCAGCGCTTTAACCTGCACCGCTGGTTCGACGCCGTGATTACTGCCGAAGATATTCGGCGGGCCAAGCCCGACCCCGAGCCCTATTTGAAAACGGCTGCCAAGGTGGGCTTGGATCCCAGCCGGTGTTTGGTGGTCGAAGACTCCACCCACGGGATCCGCGCCGCCAAGGGGGCCGGCTGCTTGGCAGTTGGCCTCACCACTGCTTTCACTGCCGAGGAACTGCGCCGGGCGGGGGCCGATGCGGTGGTGGACAGCTTTGCCGAGTTGGCAGCACTTCTGAGCTTGCCTGTATAGGGAGCACAGACCCATGCAGGAGCCTCTCTCTCCAGCACCGGTTTTTTTACGGCAGGCCCTGGATCGCTATCCATTTGCCTCGCGGCGACGGGTGGTGATGGGCAGACAGGGAGCCGTGGCCACCAGCCAACCGCTGGCAGTAATGGCGGGTATGGAGATGTTCTGGGCCGGCGGCAATGCCGTGGATGCAGCCGTGGCGATGGCGGTGGCTTTGACGGTGGTGGAGCCGACTTCCAATGGCATTGGTGGCGATGCTTTTGCGCTGGTGTGGGAGGGAGGGGAGAAGGGCCGGCTGCACGGCTTGAATGCTTCCGGTCGCAGCCCAGCTGCCCTGACGCCGGAGCGCTGTGTCGGCCAGATTCCCGCTTACGATTGGTTGGCAGTAACGGTGCCGGGGGCTGTTTCGGCTTGGCAAGCCTTGCACCGGCGCTGGGGACGGCTGCCCTTCGAGCGCCTGTTTGGGCCCGCCCTTCGCTTGGCCTGCGAGGGGTTTCCGGTTTCTCCCCGGATTGCCCAACTGTGGCAGGCGGCGGAGGCCACCTATTTGCCGCTGCCAGATCCCCGCCACGAGGCCTTCAAAGCCGTTTTTTTCCCCCAGGGGCGTGCTCCACGGGCGGGGGAGCGCTGGAGCAGCCCTCTGCATGCACAAACCCTGGCGGAGATTGCCCATAGTGGCGGCGAGAGTTTTTACCGGGGGGAGCTGGCGGAGAAGCTGCTGGCTTTTTCGGATGCCACCGGCGGTCTCCTGTCCCGCGCCGACTTGGCAGAACATCGGGCCGACTGGGTAGAACCCATCCATACCGATTACCGCGGCTACACCGTCTGGGAGATCCCCCCCAATGGGCAGGGCATTGCCGCCCTGATGGCCCTCAACCTTTTGGAGGGTTTTGAGCTGGGTCGGATCCCCTACGAGGCCGGCGAGCGCTATCACCTGCAGATTGAGGCGATGAAGCTGGCTTTTGCCGATGTGAGCCGACAGGTAGCGGATCCCGACTATTTACAGGTGAGTCCCGCCCAAATGCTGGATAAACGTTATGCCCAGCAACGGCGGCTGTTGATCGGTTCTAGGGCCATCCCCTTGGCTCAGCCAGGGCTACCTCAGGGGGGAACGGTTTACTTGGCCACAGCCGATGGCGACCTGATGGTGTCTTTGATCCAATCCAACTTCGACGGCTTCGGCAGCGGCCTGCTGGTTCCAGGGACAGGGATTGCCCTCCACAATCGCGGCACCGGATTCACCTTGGAACCCGGTCATCCCAACCAGGTGGGCCCGCGCAAGCGCCCCTACCACACGATTATCCCCGCCTTTCTTTCCAAAGATGGGATCCCCCTCGGCCCTTTCGGTGTCATGGGAGGGACGATGCAGCCCCAAGGCCATGTGCAGGTGGTGGTGAATCTGGTGGATTACGGCCTGAACCCCCAAGCGGCTCTGGATGCGCCCCGCTGGCGAGTGCTTCTCGACCAAGGGATCCCGCAGGTGGCGCTGGAGAGCACGGTGCCCCCCCAGGTGGTGGGAGAGCTTGCTGCGCGGGGCCACGCGGTGCAGGTGGTGGCTGCAGAAGAGGACTACGGCCTTTTTGGCCGGGGACAGATCATCTTTCGCGATGGGGATCACCTGATCGGGGCTTCCGAACCCCGTGCCGATGGGTTGGCCCTGGCCTGGTAGAAGGATCAGCTCATCACCATGCCACCGTCGATGGCGAAAACCTGCCCGGTGATGTAGGCTGCCGCCGGGTCGGCCGCCAAAAAGCGCACCAGCCCCGCCACTTCCGCTGGGGATCCCAGTCGCCCCAGGGGGATCTGCGCCAGGATAGGGCCGGGATCCAACTTCTCGGTCATCTGGGTGGTGATAAAGCCGGGGGCAACGGCGTTGACGGTGATGTTGCGGCTGGCCAGCTCGCGGGCTGCTGTCTTGGTCAGACCAATCACCCCTGCTTTGGCGGCGCTGTAGTTGGCCTGGCCGGCGTTGCCCACCAGGCCCACCACCGAGGTGATGTTGATGATCCGCCCCTGCCGCTGCTTGACCATGATCTTGGCGGCTGCCTTCAGGCAGAGAAAGACCCCCGTGAGGTTGAGATCCAGCACCGCCTGCCAATCTTCCGGCTTCATGCGCAGCAGCAGGGTGTCGCGGGCCATGCCGGCGTTGTTCACCAGCACGTCCACCCGCCCCCAGCGCTCCATCACCTGCTCAAAGAGCTGCTCCACTTCTGCCGGCTGGGAGACATCGGCGGCCACGGCCATCCCTTCTCCCCCCAGGGCGGCGATCTCCTGCACCAGCGACTCGGCCTCGGCGGCGGAGCGGGCGTAGTTGACGACCACCTTGGCGCCAATCGCCCCCAAGTGCAGGGCAACGGCCCGGCCAATGCCCCGGCTGGCTCCGGTGACCACCGCCACCTGGTTGTGGAGCGAAGGCAAGGGGAGAAGCTCAGACATAAGCGGCAGGTTCCTCGTTGTTGGGACAGCCGCAACAGTATAGGATGCTTTGGCTGTGTCTGGGGCCAGGTTTTTTGTCCACTCCCCACCCTTCTCCTGAGGGAATAGTAAACCGGGGGGCTGGGCCAGGATAGCGCTCCGCGCCGCTGGCGCGTTCGTGACAGCGTTGCAGAGCAATAACGACGCCGCAAACTGTTTCATTGATAATTGATATTTGAAACGACTATAAAAGTTATCTCAATATCTTGCAAATGCTCGGCTACTTTCCCGCTCATGAGCACGTCAAGGTTTGCGCTGAATCCAATAGGTGGTAAACAGTTCGCCACCGGCCTGTTTCTGAATTTTGCCCCCTAAGTCTGCGATGCGTCGCTCCCACTCTGTTAGGGGAGTGAAAATCGGTTCGGTGCCTTTGAATAGCTCGATGAGACCCCATTGTTCTGCCCACACTGAGTCAGGATTGACCACTTCGATGATCACCGGCGCAGCCGGTCGCAACACCCGCAGCAACTCTGCCCAAACCGCGTCGAAGTACTCAATCGGGTAGTAGTACAAAAATCCGGTGGCGATGGCCAGATCAAACTGCTCCGGCTCGTAGTTTTCCAGATGGTGGGCGGATCCCTGTTGCATCGACTTGAATAGCTTGGAGTTGAGCTGAGGTGCCCGCGAGCGAATAAAGCGTACGATCTCGCCACTCAGCTCATGGCCGTAAAAGTGGGCTTGCCAATCGTTCCAGGGATAGGTCAGGAAGCTCACCCCACAGCCCAAATCCAGGCAGGCTTCCCGTTTTTTGGGGGCACGCAACTGCCAAAAGGGGATCCCGAGGCGCTCTTGCAGATGATCTCGCTGCTGGGCTTGCCAAAAGGGCAGTTGCTCCAGATCTGGGGGAAGTTGCCAGCCTGGCCGACCCAGTTGCATTTCCAGCTCTCGGTTGAAGCGAGCGGCTACAGAAGCCAGGTAGGGATCCCAGCGTTCCCCGGTTTGCGGTAGCTCCATCTTTGGATGGCTTTGTTGTGGATGGTTGTGGACTTAACTGGCACTTAACCTACACTACCAAGACCCTTGACCCATAGGCTCCCGGCTGCAGGGATCCATTCACCCAACTGTGGCTGCCGAGGATGGTGCCGGCGGGGACTTGAGCTTGGGATCCCAGACAGGTGTGGGCGCCGATGTAGCAGGGGGCGTGCAGTTGGGCGTTGGGATGGATCTCAGCCGTTTTGTGCACCCATATCCCCGGCGCTTGTTCTTCCACATCCTTCAGGGGAAAATCCGTCATCCGGCCCAAGAGAATGTCCAGTTGGCCGTGGTAGTAGCTGGCCGGCGTGCCCAGATCCCGCCAGTAGCCTGCATGAAGGTAGGCTTGCATTCGTTGCCCTCGCCGGAGCAAATCAGGAAAGACGCGCCGCTCGAAGCTGAGGGGATCCCCGCTGGGGTAGTCTTTGAAAATGGCCGGATCGAGGACATAGGTGCCGGCGTTGATCGTGTTGGTGGTGAGGGTGAGGGCTTCGGCAGGGGTGGGCTTTTCCCGAAAAGACTGGATCTGGCCCCCTTCCCCCACTTCCACCAGGCCATAGGCGGTGATGTCCTCCACGCGGGTGAGGGTGAGGGTGGCAACGGCCTGGCTCTGCAGGTGGCATTGCATGAGCGCCTGCAAATCCAGATCCGTGAGGATATCGGCATTGAAGACCACCAAGGGATCCCCGCTGAAATAGGGCTGGGCCAGCACCAGGGCTCCTGCTGTATCCAAAGGCGTCTCTTCGGCAAGGTAGCGAAGCTTCACCCCCCAAGCAGCGCCATCTCCCAAAGCAGCCTCAATTTGTTGGCCCAAATACCCCACGCTGAGCAAAATGTCCGTCAGGCCGGCTCGTCGGCAGCGCCCCAGCAGCCATTCCAAGAAAGGCACCTCCAAAAGGGGCAGCAAAGGCTTGGGTTGCACAAAGGTAAAAGGCCGTAAGCGAGTGCCTTTCCCGCCCGCCAAGATCACCGCCTGCATACCCCCCCTCAACCCTAATTCCCTACCTGTAATATAGAGCAGCGCTTTGTCGGCGATCTGGCCGGCAGAAGAGCCTACAGAACTGATAGAGTTTTGGCACCTCTGCCTTGCCACCGCCCATGACCAAGCCCAAAGCCGGGATCCTCTACAACGATGCCAAGCCCGCCGCCAAACGCAGCAGCGAGGCCCTCTCCCGCTGGTTTCAGGAACAAGGCTGGGAAGTCTGTGTGGCCCCCAACTGGGGCGGCATCCTCGGCTACGCCAAGCCCGATAGCCCCATCTGCCTGACCAAAGTGGATAGCCTGGCCCCGGCTGGATTTGACGAGACCATGAAATTTGCGGTGGTGCTGGGGGGAGATGGCACCGTCTTGGCAGCAGCGCGGCAACTGGCCCCCAAAGGGATCCCCCTGTTGGCGGTGAACACAGGCCACCTGGGCTTTTTGACGGAGACTTACCTTTCTCACCTAGAAGAGGCTGCCAGCGCCGCCATCGCCGGGGAGTACACCCTGGATCGCCGCAGCATGTTGCTGGTGCAAGCCTACCGAGGGCAGGAATTGCGCTGGGAGGTCTTGAGCTTAAACGAGATGGTGCTGCACCGGGAGCCTTTGACCAGCATGTGCCATTTCGAGATCACCATTGGGGATCACTCTCCCCTGGATGTAGCTGCCGACGGAGTGATTTTGGCTACCCCCACCGGCTCGACGGCCTATGCCCTCTCGGCGGGCGGGCCGGTGATCACGCCGGGGGTGCCGGTTTTGCAGTTGATCCCGATTTGCCCCCATTCCATGGCCTCGCGGGCCTTGGTCTTCCCCGATTCGGAGGAGGTGTGGATCAGCCCCGTTACTCCTCAGCCGCTGGTTTTGGTGGTAGATGGGAATGCCGGCTGCTACATCCTGCCGGAAGACCAAATTCGGGTGGTGCGTGCCCCTTACTGGACGGATCTGATGCGCCTACGCCGACCGGAGTTTTTCCGCGTCATGCGAGAGAAGTTGGGGTGGGGACTGCCCCATGCTTCTAAGCCCACATCGGTGGAGTTGCCTTGAACCAGAAGCAGATCTCAGCTTTTGCCCAGCTTCAGCATCTGATCCACCACCCCCAGCGTTTCTTCGTAGAGGTAGTCGGGGCCGGGCCGCTGCAACTCAGCAGCCAACAGGGTATCGAGGGAATTCTGCTCCAGGGGAGCCACCTGGCGAATCACACATCTCTGAGCGCCCCCCATGGCTTCCATGCGCATACACCCTGTGGTTTCCGAACACAGCACGGTACAGGCATTGGCTTCTTGATTGCTGGCGGTGAGGCGCAGCCCGATGAGATCCCCCGGCTGGCTGATTTCCGAGGCCAAGGGCACAGCGGCCAATTCCGCCATCACCTGGCCGCCCGTTTGGGTTTGAAAGCAGAGGCGGTCGATCTTGTAATCGTGTTCTTGAGCCTGAACCCGCTCTGTGGGCGTCCACCCCAGGCGACTGGCCAGCCAGCCCAAAAAAAGGAACGCCTGGCAGGGATTGCCGGCTTTGTAGTCGAGGGTCACGCGATCCACAAGGTATAGGGACTCCCGCCGGTCGGGAGGGTCAAAGGCTTGGGCGGTGAGTTCCTGCCAGGGCAGCAGCCGCCGCCAGTTAAGATCCCCGCAGTGGCGCCCCTCGCCGACCAAGAGGTGGATCTCCTGCAGATCTTCTTCTGGATTGACAAAGCCGCGCGAATCGACGATGACCCGGTTGCTGAGGGCCACCAATTTTTGAAACAGCAGGCTGTTCAAGTCCAGATCCCCTTGCCACCACAAAAAGGTGGGCAAGTTGGGGATCAGCAGGGAAGCGATGGTGCTGCAGGCCCGCACAAAGGCCGATTCCGGCGCCTTCAGGGTGATGTATTCGCAACAGACCAACGAGCTGCGCTGCTCGCGAGTTACCGGACAATAGGCGGCCACCTGGGCCTCGATGGTGTCGTCTGCGGATCCCGCCCGTTTGGCTCGCAGGTCGATGACGCGACAGGGGTTCTGGGTGGCAATGGCCTCGACGGTGGGGGAGGGCAGCAACAGCGCGTCGTCCAGAGATTCATAGACCACTAGGGTAAAGGTGGCGGCGCGGGCGGCAACGCTCTCTCCCTTAGAAGACCAGATTTTGTTCAGCTCCTGCTCAATATCCTCGATGGAGACATCTTTCGGGGTTTGCAAAGGCAGGACGGCGGTGGATTGATCCATGGTCTCCTCCTGGAGCGGGCTCTTGCTCGATTCTAAGCAGATGGGCCGGCTGGCCGGGAAGGGTTTAAGGTGGGGTACAGATTGGCCGGCTCCAGCTTCTGCACCCGATCTGCGAAACAGCAGGCTCAGGCGGGCCGGGGCTGGATGGTCAGCTCTGAGGGACGGGCGGGATCCCCTACCAACAGCACGCCGCGACCGTTGGCGTGCAGGTGCCGCACAATCCAGTACAGGGTTTCGATGCGCTCCGGGCAGCCTAGTTTTTCTGCCAACTGGGGCAAAGTCAGGGATCCCTGCTGCGCCTGTACCGTCTCCAGCACCCGCCGTTGCAGCTCCAAGACGGCGCGGGCGGCTTTTTTGCCTGCCTCTACCCCCGGTTGATGGTAGGCGTTGATCCGGATGAGAGAAGCATAGAGGCCCACGGCTCGTTCGTAGAGGGCGATCAAGGCCCCCACTGAACGGGCATCCACCCGTGGCAGCGTCACGGTAATGGAGTCGCGCCCGTTTTCGTAGAGGGCCTGGCGGGTGCCCTGCAACAGGCCGTCCAGGTAGTCGCCGCTGGTTACCTGCGGCTCCACGAAGGGGGAAGGGATCCCGGGCTCTCGATCCTGGAGCACCTCGATGAAGGTAACAAAAAAGTTGTTCAAACCATCCCGCAACTGCTGCACGTAGGCGTGTTGATCGGTGGTGCCTTTGTTGCCGTAAACGGCGATGCCCTGCTCCACGCGGTTGCCGTTCAGATCATGGGATTTGCCCAGGGATTCCATCACCAACTGTTGTAAGTAGCGGCTAAACAGCAGCAGGCGATCCTTGTAGGGCAAAACCACCATATCTTTGCGCCCTTGGCCCTGACCGACGATGTACCAAGCCATGGCCAGCAGGGCGGCAGGATTGCGCTCCAGGTGGGGCAGGCGGGTGGCTGCGTCCATGGTGGCGGCCCCGGCCAGCAAAGCCCGGATGTCGATCCCCTGCAATGCTGCCGGCAACAGGCCCACTGCCGAAGTTTCGGAGGTGCGTCCCCCCACCCAGTCGAAGATGGGGAAGACCGCCAGCCACCCCTCTTGCCGCGCCTGTTGCTCCAATTGGCTGCCGGGCCCGGTGATGGCCACCGCATGGTCAGAAAAAGGGATCCCGGCCTTTTGGTAGGCCAGCTTCACCTCCACCAAGCCATTGCGCGGCTCTGGGGTGCCGCCGGATTTGGAGGTGGTGATCACCAGGGTTTGTCCCAGCTTGCCCGCCAGCCGTCCCAGCACCCGATCAAACCCATCGGGATCCGTATTGTCGATGAAGTGGATATTCAGAGGAGGGTGCAGAGGAGCCAGGGCCTCGGCCACAAATTGCGGCCCCAGAGCCGAGCCGCCGATGCCGATGCAGAGGAGCTCGGTGAAACGCCCCCCGCCGCTGGCCGGGATGGCTCCACGATGGATCTGTTGGGCAAAGGTTTCCACTTGCTCAATGCAATCCTGAATGGCCTGCCGGATCTCCGGGGTGGGAGCCAGCTCCGGCGCCCGCAGCCAATAGTGGCCCACCTGGCGGCCTTCGTCGGGGTTGGCGATGGCCCCGGCTTCCAAAGCCTGCATCTCGGCAAAAGCCTGGGCAAAGCGAGGCCGCAGCGCTTCCACCTGAGGAGGAGTCAAGCGGATGCGGCTGATATCGACGAAAATCTCCAGGCTGGGATGGTAGTAAAGCCAGTTGCAGTAGTGCTGCCAGAGTTGAAGGCCGTCCATGGGATCCTTTTCGCCAAAAGCCGTAACCAGCTTACCAAACCCTTCTCTACTCCCAGCCGAGGGTCGTGCGCTCCAGCCAGGATCGATCCAAACTGACCAGCGCCTCTTCGACCCCGACGCCCGTCTCAGGGTGACGCCAGTTGGGGGCGATCTCACACAAGGGAGCTAAGACAAAGGCACGTTCCATCATGCGAGGGTGGGGCAACGTCAGCTCGGGGCTATTTAGGATCCGGTTGCCCACGGCCAGCAGATCCAAATCCAGAGTTCTGGCCTCCCAGCGGATGCGCCGCACCCGCCCCGCCTCCTGCTCGATGGCCAGCAGCGCCCCAATCAACTCCAGAGGGGACTGGTAAGGGGGAAAGGGATCCAACGCCACCACGGCGTTGAGGTAGTCGGGCTGGCCGGCTGGCCCCCCTTGGGCAGGGCTGCGGTAGAGGCTGGAGCGAGCCACCACCTGGCCCAACCTGAGCAACTTCTGCCCAGCCGAGCGCAATTGCCGCAGCGGATCCCCCAGGTTGCTGCCCAGGGCAATGTAGGCCAGGTCGGGATTCATGAGGCTTCTCATCTGCTGACGGATCGCCAGCGGTCGATCTCTACGTAGACATCCCCAAACAGCCCCGGCAGGGGAGCTTGGGGCTTGTGCACCCGCACCGTCAGGGCCTCCAGTTGGGGATAGCTCTGCCACAGCCGCTCGGCAATCTGGTCTGCCAAGGTCTCGATCAAGCGGTAGCGCCGCTCGGTCACCTCTTGCCGCACCACCTCATACACTTGGGCGTAGTCCACCGTGCCAGAGAGGTCATCCTGGATCGGGGCCAGGGAAAGCTGCATCTCCACATCCACCACAAAGCGCCCGCCCAAAACCGCTTCCTCAGGGCGGTAGCCGTGGCGGGCATGAAAGACAAGACCCTGCAGCACCAGCCTAGCCTGGGTCACGGTGGAGACCTTCCCAAACAGCCAGGGCGGAGACATGAGCAGGGACGTTGTGGACTCGCACCAAGGCAGCACCCTGGCTGGCGGCAAAAAGATGCACGGCCACGCTGGCGCTATCCCGCTCTTTGGGCACGGCGATGCCGGCCAGCTTGCCCACAAAACTTTTGCGGGAGGCCCCCACCAACACGGGGTAACCGCAGGCAACCAGCCGTGGCAGGGCTTTGAGCAGGGCCACATTCTGCTCGGCGGTTTTGGCAAAACCCAAGCCGGGATCCAAAACCACGCTGGGCACACCGGCCGCCAGAGCCCGCTCCGCCTGGGCCTGCAGAAAGCCAAAAACCTCCCCCTCCAGGTCGTCGTAGTCGGTCTGCTGCTGCATGGTGCGCGGCTCTCCCCGCATGTGCATGATCACCGCCGGCACCCCCTTCTCGGCGCACACCTGCATCATCTGCGGATCGCGCAGCCCGGTGACATCGTTAACGATGTGCGCTCCCGCGGCCAGGGCCGCCGCCGCCACCTCCGTTCGGCGCGTATCGACGCTGATGGGGATCCCGGATCCTTCCAGGGCCCGGATCACAGGCAAGACCCGGTCGCATTCCACCTCCACGGATACCGGCTCCGCCCCCGGACGGGTGGACTCGCCGCCGATATCCACAATCAAGGCCCCCGCCGCCGCCATGGCCCTGGCTGCCTGTACGGCTGCTTCCACGGATCCCCACTGGCCGCCGTCGCTGAAGCTGTCAGGGGTTACATTCAGCACCCCCATCACCGCCACCCCGCGCCACGAGAGGCGGTAGCCCTCGGCCACCTGTTCGGCCCTGGGCAGGGGACGCCGAGAAGTTAAGCCGGTAACACGTGTAAGCAGTAGACCATGATCCCGTGCAACAAGCATGTCGCCTTATGCTGCTGGAGCAGAGACATTTTTCTGTAGCTCAGGATACTACAGCCTAAGCTCTGCACCTGCCTGAAATCCAATAAAGCGCTTTGGCCTCTCCAGCTTTTAGGAGCAAGCTCAGGGAGGATCTCCCACCGGCTTAGGCGCGGGGGGTGGCCTGAGCCGGCAGAGAAGCTCATCCCGTTCTAGAACATGATGTCGTCTTCCGAACGACCCCAGATGCACCAAATGATAGAGGCAAAGATCGCCATGTAAACCCAGGCCATCGGGCTATATTGCAGCAGATCCATCAATACATCCCTAAAACATTTGTTTATCTAGTCCAATTATTGTGATGTTTCGTTACAGCGTCAACAGTTCTCTCAGGAAAAAGCTCCTCCTCAGGCCAGACCGGAGCTGTGCTGGGATCCCTTGCCGGAAGGGGGCTAGGTTTTTTGGCCTACAGGGTATGGGCAGATTCTCAGTGCTGAGCAAAGCCGGTTGCCTGAGAGAAAGGCAGGGGGAGCTGGACATGAGCCTAGACATTGAAGCGGAAGTGCATCACATCCCCTTCCTGCACCACGTAGTCTTTGCCCTCGCTGCGCACCAGGCCCTTCTCTCTAGCGGCATTCAGGGATCCCGCCGCCACCAGATCAGCATAGGCCACCGTCTCGGCCCGGATGAAGCCCCGCTCGAAATCGGAGTGGATCACGCCGGCTGCCTGGGGGGCTGTGGCTCCGACGGGGATCGTCCAGGCGCGGGTTTCCTTGGGGCCGGAGGTGAAGTAGGTGCGCAGGCCCAGCAGCTCGTAGGTGGCCCGGATGAGGGATTTCAGCCCGCCTTCTTTCACCCCCAACGAATCCAGATAGGCCTGTCGCTCCTCAGGGGGCAGCTCCACCAGCTCTGCTTCCACCTGGGCTGAGACCACCACCACGCCCGCCCCTTCCGCCTTGGCAAACTGGCGCACCTGCTCCACCCAGGCATTGCCGCCGGCCAGATCCGTTTCCGCCACGTTGGCAGCGTAGATCACCTTCTTGCGGGTGAGCAGCCCCAGCCCTTTGATCAACTGCTCTTCTTCCGGGCTGAGGGGCACCAGCCGGGCCGGTTTGCCCTCGTCCAGAGCGGCCTGCAGCTTCTCCAGCGCCTGCAGCTCCGCTTGGGCAGCTTTGTCGGATTTGGCCTGCTTGCGCACCCGTTCCAAGCGCCGCTCGATCTGGGCCAGATCCGCCAGGGCCAGCTCCAAGTTGATGACGCCGATATCCCGCAGAGGATCCACCGAGCCGGCCACATGCACGATGTTTTCGTCCTGGAAGCAGCGCACCACATGCACCACGGCGTCCACCTGGCGAATGTGGGAGAGAAACTGGTTGCCCAGCCCCTCTCCCTTGCTGGCCCCTGCCACCAGCCCGGCAATATCCACAAACTCGATTTGGCTGGGGACGATCTCGGCAGAGCCGCTGATCTTGGCCAGCACCTCTAGGCGCTCATCCGGCACCGCCACCCGCCCCACATTCGGCTCAATGGTGCAAAAGGGAAAGTTGGCCGCCTCGGCTTTGGCATTTTCGCAGAGGGCGTTGAACAGAGTCGATTTGCCTACATTGGGCAGGCCGACAATTCCAGCTCTGAGCATCGAGATCGCGGAGGAAAAAGCTAGGGTAACGGCAAGGGGATCCGTTGCAAAACTTTAAGATCACTATTTTGACGTTAGCATTTGTCGCCTCCGGCTGGAGCACCTTCCCCGGTGACAGATCCGCTCCCTCACCCCCAGCCCCTCTCCCAGCCCTCACCCCCATCCACAACTACGAGACCACTACGCAGCCCAAAAAGAGGTGATGAGTGCTCTCGTTGAATAAAAAAATCGCTCGGGTGGGGGGGGTG
>NZ_JANSJI010000211.1:0-1069 GCF_047462475.1 Synechococcus sp. H55.11 | reverse complement strand
AGCTGGTCGCGGCGGGGCGTGCAAACCCTGAGGGCGCAACTGGACGGATAGGTGGATCCCCTGCGCCCTCTCCCCTTGTGTACGCGACAGCGCAGCGTTGGATCAAAGTGCTGGATCAACAAAACGCGCGGGATACCCCACCGTCTATACGGTGGGAAGGGATAGCGCCCAACATACTTAGCATGACCCAAGCTCTGACTACCTCTTGCAAGCTCAAGGTGTCTGCGTCGCAAGCCACAAAGCTGGATGCGACCAAGGCCTACGGCCGGCTGACGCGAACAGAGGGGGACAACTGGAATGGACAGCAGTTGAACCAGGTCAGAGACCACTACTCCCGCTTGAGAGCGGTTCTGCAACGCAAGGCCAGTCAGGGCACACGCAGTTCTCGGCGCAGATGCCGGGAGCTGCTGCAACGGCTGTCTGGCAAGAAAAGACGCTTTCAAGCTTGGGTAAACCACTGCATCTCCACTCGCGTCAGCGGGACGGAGTCCTTGTGGGCCTGCTTCAGGGCTACCAAAAAAACCACCCGCCTTATGCGGTGGGGTAGTTTATCAGGTTTTTGCAGACGAGAGGGATCCCTGTTACGCAAAGGGTAATTGCAGCGGCTGCAGTCGGTGTTGCTGGAAAGCTCTGTACTGGGCAAGGATTGGCAAAGACTGTAGTCATGGGCTGTAGCCAACCAGCCTCGGCTAATCTGAGCCACCGTAGGAGTTTTGACACTCCCCCGGCTGAAGTTGGGGAAGGCTTACGCAGTCCACAGTTGGACTCGTAAAGGCGCTGTCAAGACGCCCCTAGACAGTTCCTAGAGACAAAGCCTCAAGGTTCCGCTTGCTTACTGGCTTTCGGTACTGTCCGGGTTTTTCACCGGGGTAGGTGCTGACTTAAGATTACAACATCATAATAACACTGGCGAGCATAATAACATTGGCGAGCGACTCCAGTCGCTCGAAGGCTTTTCCGCCCCGCACTACTCGCGTCAGCGGCGCGGAGCGCTTAGTATGGGGCTACCAAGCCACTCTGCTGTGTTGGCCGAGTTGGCTCCTGAGGGGCATGGAGAAGGAAACACTCG
>NZ_JANSJI010000210.1:0-4845 GCF_047462475.1 Synechococcus sp. H55.11 | reverse complement strand
GGGAGAGGGTTCTGAGTCTTCTCCCCCTCGCCCCTTGGGAGAGAGGGTCGGGAGAGGAGTTGGATTGGCGGCGAAGTGTCTTAATCCGGTTGGAAATGACCATACATCCAAAACCAAGAAAAGCCTGAAGTTTTAGACCCAACTTTTTGATAAAGACAACTTGATAAAAACAACAACTGCTTGGTGATTAGAAACAGTATTGCTGTAACTGAGCCAGTTCTGCCTCGCTGAGATCCTGCCACTGGCCGGGAGCAAGCCCCGTCAGAGAGAGCGGCCCCAGTCCAACGCGAACCAGCCGCAAAGTTGGGATCCCAACAGCGGCAGTCATGCGGCGCACCTGTCGATTGCGACCCTCCCGCAGCGTCAGTTCCAGCCAGGTGGTGGGGATGGAGCGGCGAAAGCGAATGGGGGGAT
The DNA here is from genome assembly GCF_047462475.1 of Synechococcus sp. H55.11. Taxonomy (NCBI): domain Bacteria; kingdom Bacillati; phylum Cyanobacteriota; class Cyanophyceae; order Synechococcales; family Synechococcaceae; genus Synechococcus; species Synechococcus sp. H55.11. The sequence goes on along the minus strand of NZ_JANSJI010000210.1, from coordinate 4,431 downwards.
CCCGTGGCGGCAGGTTGGGTTCCTCGGCCAAGACTTTAACCTGGGCCGGGCGCGTTTTTCGCCCTTGGATGATCAGCCCCTGTTGCAACTGTTGTAGGGCCTGGGGGGTGGGGATCCCTTCCACCTGAACCCAATAGGTGCGCTCGTGGCCGAACTTGGGATCGATCAAGCGGGCATTGAGGATGCCATCATCGGTCAGCAGGAGCAGCCCTTCGCTGTCGCGATCCAATCGACCCACCGGATAGACCCTGGGCACCGGGATAAAAGACTTGAGCGTAGGCCGCCCCTCTTGGTCGGTAAATTGGGTGAGCACACCGTAGGGCTTGTAGAACTTGAGATAACGCATGAGGCACACAACTCATGAATTCCATCTTTCCGGATCTTTCAGCTAGGCAGAGCAGCTTCAACGGTAAGATCGAGCCTTAAGGAGCAATGTTCCTCCACCGGCAGCAGCGTTTGACGGAGCTCACCCATGACCATAGACAACAATTTACTTTGGGTTTTAATCGGAACGGCGGGGCTCTCTCTCCTCAGTCTGGTGTACGTGCTGGTGGACGAGGGCAACAAACGCCGGCGCTACGAACAGCAAAAAGAAAAAGAAGCTGCCCAGCCACCTGCGGTTGCTCCTGAAGAAGAAGCCGCGATCCCGACTGCGCCCTCCCCTTCTGCCCCAGAGCCTGTTGCCGCCCAGCTTCCTCTTAAGGAGCAAGAAACCGCTCCCAGCCTTGAGGACTCTGCCCTCGCCCAAGAGCCGGATACGGCGCCCAGCCCGGCAGAGGAAACGCCGCAAAACACCCCCTAGGGCAAAAGTTGTATCAGATCCTGGCAAAGCCGTCTCATACAACCAGCTCTACCCCCACCAGCTAAAACAATGGACAAAGTTGACTTGCCTGAGGAGATCCTTCGCGCTTGGCTGCGGGAAGATCTGGGTCACGGCGATCTCACCACAGAGCTGACCCTGCCCCCAGGACTGAAGGGCGAGGCGGTGATTTTGGCCAAGGAGCCGGGGATCCTGGCGGGCCTGGAGATTGCCCAAAAAGTCTTCCGGCTGGCAGATCCCCAGGTAGAGTTCACCCCTTGGGTGGAAGAGGGGGCCGCAGTAGCTGCTGGCCAAGAGGTAGCTCATCTCAAGGGATCCCTGCGGGGGATTCTGGCGGGGGAGAGGCTGGCGCTCAACCTTCTCCAAAGGCTGTCCGGCATTGCCACGCTCACCCGCTCCTATGTAGAAGCTCTCCGAGGAACCTCAACCCAGCTTCTGGACACCCGTAAGACCACCCCTGGCCTACGCGCCCTGGAGAAGTATGCAGTACGAGTAGGGGGCGGCAAAAACCACCGCTTTGGCCTCTTCGACGGCATCTTGATCAAAGAGAACCACATCATTGCTACGCAACTCTGTTGCGACCGCAGCGCGGGGGGGGTTTTGACAGCCGTCAAACGGGCCAAGGAAGGCGCTCCCCACCACCTCAAGGTGGAGGTCGAGGTGCGGGATCTCCAAGAACTGGAAGAGGCGTTGGCGGCAGGCGCCGATCTCATCCTCCTGGATAACTTCACCCTGGAAGCAACTCGGGCCGCCGTCCAACGGGTGGGCGGCAAGGTTCCTCTGGAGGCCAGCGGCAACATGAACCTGGAACGGGCCCGGCAAGTTGCCGAGGCAGGCGTGAACTACGTCAGCGTCGGGGCGCTCACCCACTCCGCCAAGGCCTTGGATCTCTCTTTGCTGGTGGTGCCGCCCTGAGACACGCTCTCGCGGGGCACTGCTTTTGATGCTAGCTTGAGAAGACAACCTGGGCTCGGCTCCGTCCCGCTGTTACGAAAGGCTTCTCTTGCCGGCTCAGATGCTTCTCCAAAGCGGAGTTGACCACCTGCGGGAGCTATGCTCTGCCCAAAAAGTGCTCCGCTCCAGCTCACAGAGGAACAAAACCGTTAGGAAGTAATGGAAGGAGAAACCCTGTTGCGAGGCAACGCTGCTGCGACCGTCCGGGAAATTGCTCAGCTCAAACAGGAGAGACAGGCGGTTATTCTTGCTCATTCCTATCAGCTCCCCGAAGTGCAGGAGGTGGCGGACTTTGTGGGAGACTCCTTGGGACTGGCTCGCGAGGCGCAGAAGACCAACGCCCAGGTCATCGTCTTTGCCGGCGTCCACTTTATGGCTGAGACGGCGGCCATCCTCAACCCGGAAAAAACGGTGCTGCTGCCGGATCTGGAGGCGGGCTGCTCCTTGGCCGATAGCATCTGCCCCGAAGATGTGCTGCGCTGGAAAGAGGCCAACCCAGAAGGCCTGGTGGTTGCTTATGTCAACACTGCCGCCGCGATCAAGGCCCTGGCCGATGTCTGCGTAACCAGCGCCAACGCGGTTCAAGTGGTGGCCAGCCTGCCCCCGGATCGCCCCATCTTTTTTGTGCCAGATATGTTCCTGGGGGCCCACGTGGCGCAGGTGACAGGCAGGGAGCTGGATTTGTTTCCCGGCGAGTGCCACGTGCATGTCGGCATTCGGGAAGAGCACCTCAAGGCGATGGTGGAAGAGCATCCTGGGGCAGAGTTCCTCATTCACCCCGAATGCAGTTGTGGCTCCAGTTGTCTGTTTCTCAAACCCGATGCCAAGCTCCTTTCCACCGAGGGCATGGTGCGCCATGCCAAGAGTTCGCCCTGCCGGGAGTTCGTGGTCGCCACCGAGGTGGGCATTCTCCACCGCCTGAAGAAGGAAGCCCCCGACAAGACGTTCATCCCTGTGAAGGCGGATGCCGTCTGCGAGTACATGAAGAAGATCACCCTGGAGAAGATCCGCCGCTCCCTGCTGGAGATGCGCCCCGTGATCCGGGTGCCGGAGGCGGTGGCCGAGAAGGCCCGCAAGTCCATCTTGGCCATGCTGGCGATCCCTGCCGGGGCCTAGAGGTGAAGCGCAAGGACTACGTGCCGCCCTTGCAAGGGGGTCTGTCGGGAACTGCAGCGCTATCGCGATGGGAAACGGATCTGCTGATCCTGGGAGCCGGGGTGGCGGGAGTGTACGCAGCCCTGTGGGCGGAAGCTGAGGGAGCAAGAACCCTGGTGGTGAGCAAGGATCCCTTGCCCTCTGGCTCTACGCCTTGGGCGCAGGGGGGGGTGGCTTTTCCTCTGGACGCGACGGATGTGGCGGCCCATCTCCAGGACACCCTGCAGGCAGGCCGCGGCCTGGTGGAAGCAAAGGTGGCCCGCTCCATCTTGCAGGAAGCGCCCTTTCACCTGGAGAAACTTTTGTCTTGGGGACTGCCTTTCCATCCCGAGCCGGTGCGAGAAGGAGGCCACTCGCGGGCACGGGTGCGTCACCTGGGGGGGGATCGCAGCGGGCTGTGGCTGCTCAGAGGCCTGTTGGGCCGTCTCAGCAGGCCGCCTTTGCAGGGCTACACGGCTCTCAGCCTTTTGCTGGCGGGAGACAGAGTGGCGGGAGCCCTGCTTCTCGGCCCTGAAGGGCCGGTACAGGTGAAGGCCGGGGCGGTTCTCCTGGCTACGGGAGGATTTGGCAGCCTCTTTCCCATCTCCACGGCTCCACCGGGGGCCAGCGGCGATGGAATGGTGCTGGCCTGGCGCGCCGGAGCCATCTTGAGGGATCTGGAGTTTGTGCAATTTCACCCTACGGCCTTGCCCAATGGGGCACTGGTGAGCGAGGCCGCCAGAGGGGTAGGAGCGGTTCTGCTCAACGCCTGGGGGGAGCGTTTCATGCCTCGCTATGCGGAGCTGGGCGAGCTGGCGCCGCGGGATGTGGTGGCCCAGGCTGTTTTCTGGGAGCGGCAGCGGACGGGGGCGGTCTACCTCGACCTGCGCAGCATTGAGCATTTGGGGGAACGCTTTCCCACCATCGTCGCCTCTGCCCGCGCCTTGGGGCTGGATCCCACAACAGATCTTCTCCCAGTCGCTCCTGCGGCTCACTACGTGATGGGTGGGGTACGCACCGACGCTGGCGGCTTCACCGGCTTGCCGGGCCTCTATGCAGCGGGGGAGGTGGCTTCCACGGGCTTGCATGGGGCCAATCGCCTAGCTTCCAACAGCCTTTTGGAAGGGCTGGTCATGGGCAAGCGGGCCGCTCTGGCCGCCTTGCAAGATTTACACGGCCCCCCTCGGCAGCCCCAGGCACTACCTGTGCTCACTGCGCCACCCTCTCTTCTCCCCAAGCTCAAGCCGCAAGTGGGAGAAGCCCTGGGCGTGGTGCGGGAGGGCGAGCGGCTGCGAGCTTTTCTGGCTTTTGCAAAAGCCCTGCCCCTAGAGGAGAAGCCCTGGGCCAGCCGGGAAGAGGCGGAGGCCGGCAGTCTACTTTTGCTCGCTCGCCTGGTGGCACAGGGGGCGCTGCTGCGAGAGGAAAGCCGAGGGGCCCATTTCCGAGAAGATTTTCCCCAGGAAGGGGAGCCTTTTCACACCGAAGTGTGCGGCTCAACCCTTTGTCGAGCACCTGCAGGTTGA
>NZ_JANSJI010000209.1:5194-19763 GCF_047462475.1 Synechococcus sp. H55.11 | reverse complement strand
TTGAGTCAACACAATTCACCAATACAGTGCGGAGCTTCCCGCCGATTAAGCTAAAGAACTGCAAAAGTTTTCCCCTATACACCTAAACCTTAAATTTTCTTGGGCAGAACCCCTGCAGCTTGGCTCAACCCTTGCCGCCTGTGGATAGATGTAAAGCTTTGTTTCAAGACCTGCCGTTTCTTTTGACATTTGAGGCTTTCTCCCGGACAAACCCAGCTTGCCCAAGGAAGCGCTTCAGGCTAACCTACTTTTATCATTTGTGCATCCTGAGCATTTCAGGCTGTGAGGGTAATTATGGACACCCCTGTAAACACTTTTAGAGATGAGACTGTCTCTTTTTTTGTCAATCTTTGGTCCAGGCTTATCGATTTTATGCCCAATCTGCTGGCAGCGGTTGCCATCCTAGTTCTGGGTTGGATCGTGGCCACGGCGGTGGCCTTCGGCGTTCGGGGGCTGCTCAAGCGGACGCAGCTCGATAACCGCCTGGCTGCTTGGGTTTTGGGGCAAAAGCCTGGCGAGAAACTGCCGCAAACGGAGCGCTGGGTGGCCGCTGCTGTTTACTGGATCATCCTGGCTTTTGTGTTGGTGGCGGTGCTGAATGCCCTACAGCTTCAGGCCGTCTCCGATCCGCTCAATCGGTTTTTAGGCGAAATCTTTGTCTATCTGCCGCGGCTGGGTGGAGCCCTGGTGCTGCTGGTGGTGGGCTGGGCGGTGGCCACGGTTGCCCGCCTAGCGGTCATTCGGGGGCTGCGGCGCTTTAACTTGGACGAGCGGCTGGTTCAGCCTCTTCACCAAGAGAGTGCTGCCGGTGAGGTGGGTACAGAAGCGGCCACAGAAGGAACGGCTGCAAAGTCAGAAGGGGGGGCTGAGGTCGCTCCTTTTCTCTTGAATGAAGCTCTGGGTGACGCCCTCTACTGGTTGATTCTCTTGTTCTTTTTGCCGCTCATTCTGGATACGCTGAACCTGCGGGGGCCGCTGCAGCCGGTGCAAAACCTGCTGGATCAAATCCTATCGATGGTGCCGCGCATTTTGGGAGCGCTCATCATCGGTGTGGTGGGCTGGTTTTTGGCCCGCATCGTGCGCGGCCTCATCTCCAATTTGCTGGCGGCAGCAGGAGCCAACCGCTTGGGGGCCCGCTTTGGCATTCCCCAGTTGGCCCAGATTGTCGGGACGGTGGCCTACATCTTGGTGTTGATCCCGGCGGTGATTGCGGCTCTCAATGCTCTGGAAATCCGGGCCATCTCGGATCCGGCGGTGGCGATGCTGGAGCAGGTGTTGCGGGCCATTCCCCGAATGGCAGGATCGGCTCTGATTCTGGCCGTCTTTTACTGGCTGGGGCAGTTTTTGGCCGGTTTGGTGACCCAGTTGCTGCAGGCGGTGGGCTTCGACCGCTTGGCTGCCGGCCTCGGCTTGCCCTTGGCCCCTGCTCCTGAAGCGCCTGCCGCTGAAGGGGAGTTGGTGAAGCGGCGCACCCCCTCTGAAATTGCCGGCCTGGTGGTCTGGGTGGGCGTGGTCCTGTTTGGGGCGGTGCCGGCGGTGGAGCTGTTGCAGTTTGCCGCTTTAACCGACATCGTGCAGGGGCTGTTGCTGATTTCCGGGCGGGTGCTCATCGGCGCCTTGGTGTTCGGGATCGGCCTTTACTTGGCCAATTTGGCCCATTCCATGATCAAGAGCTTGGGCAACCCCTCTGCAGGCGTGCTGGCGCAGGCGGCGCGGGTGGCCATCTTGGTTTTCGTCGGCGCCATGGCCTTACAACAGATGGGTGTAGCCACTGACATTGTGGTGCTGGCTTTTGGCCTGGTGCTGGGCGCGATTGCCGTCGCGGTGGCCTTGGCTTTTGGTTTGGGAGGTCGCGATGTGGCTGCCGAGCAGATCCGGCAGTGGCTGAAGCGGGAGTGAAAAGGCCAAATCTGCTAGAGGAATTGCTCTTCCTACCCAAAGAGAGCAGCGCTTCTTAAGGAGTGGCCATGCCACCCATCCGATGGCCCCCTCAAGGTTAACCCTGTTTTGCTTGCAAATGTACCCCGCCTGGCAAAACGCTCCGCGGGGTCTTGATTTAATTAATTAAGTTGAGACTTTTTGCTTTGGGTTTAAGCTGCCTCCGAAACTTTGGCCTCTTCTGGCGTTGCTTCCTGCACCACGATCTTGCCCCGGAACACCACATAGTTGTAGATGTTGTAGGACAAAATAACCGGGATCAAAAAGCCAATAAAGGTGAGCATAAACACCAGCGAACTGGGAGAAGCGGCTGCTTCGTAGATGGTGACGCTGGGAGGAATAATGTTGGGGAAAACCATAAACCCCAAGCCGATAAAAGAAAGGGCAAAGACTAAAAAAGTATAAACCAAAACGCTATTTTCTTCTCGCCGCCGCAGGCTGCGCAGCAACAGAGCCACCAACAAAAGTCCCAAAACGGGGATGGCAGCAAAGATATAGAAAAGAGGAGGCGAGAAAAGCTGAGCGCGCGCCTGCTCCGACATGATGGGGGTGCTGATGGTGATAAACACTGCCCCCAGCAACGTTGTCCAGGTGGCGATGGTTGCTGTCTTGTAGTAGGTTTTCTGCAGCTCGCCGGTGGTCTTAACGATCAGATAGGCCGAGCCGATTAACACGTAGCCCTGGATCAAGGTAAGAGCCACCAACACCGTGCGCCAGGTCAGCCAATCCCAAGGGCTGCCGGCAAAGTGGCCGGCTTCGTCGACGCGGATCCCTTCGAAGACGCTGCCCAAGGCAAACCCCTGGCCCAAGGCCGCCAAAAAGCTGCCCACCCCGAAGGCAATGTTCCACACCAGCTTGTTGTCGGCGTTCTCCCGAAACTCGAAAGAGACAGCCCGCAAGATCAGGCCCACCACCATGATCACCAGCGGAATGTAGAGAGCGTTGAGAATGGTGGCGTAGGCGAGGGGAAAGGATCCAAATAAGGATCCCCCCATCAGCACCAGCCACGTCTCATTGGCATCCCAGACATTGCCCAGGCTGGTCATGAGAATGCTGCGGCGGGTCTCGCTAGAAGCCGTCAGGGAGAGGATGCCAACCCCCAAGTCAAATCCATCTAGCAGAACATAGAGGAAGAGAAAGAGACCGAGGATAAAAAACCAGACTTGCGGTAAAAACTGCTGTAAAGGCTCGAAAGATTCCATCGTCGTTCTCTGTAGTTTATTTCCGACCAGTTCGAGACATGATCCCCCTCACCCGCAGCCCCTCTCCCTTTGGGCCCAAGCGCTCCGCGCCGCTCACGCGACCACCCCCAACTCCTCTCCCTTTGGGCCCTCACCCCCAACCCCTCTCCCAAAGGGAGAGGGGAGTTGGAAATCGACAAGTGGCTTGGCTGCTGTTCGATGAGGAGCCTGCGGTGTTGTCTGGGTTCTGTTGGGGCTGCACCGGTGCTAGCGAGCTTCTGCAGGACGGCGATCCGGCTCGTGGCGGGCAGGCTCGATCACGATCACCGGCTGGGTTGCCGGAACGGGGGCAGGCAGCTCCAGGTTAGGCCCTCTGCGGAGGATGCGGCTGCCAAAGTAAAGGGCAGCCACGAAAAGCACTGTATACAAAGCAGTCAGGCCGACCAAAGAAAACAGCACCTCTCCCGGCGGCAGCGGCGAAACGGATTCCGCGGTGCGCAGTTGTCCATACACAATCCAGGGCTGCCGGCCAACGCAGCGGACAATCCAGCCAGCCTCGACGGCAATGTATCCTAGGGGGCCAGCAAAGACCCAGGCCCACATCAGCCACTTCTGCTGGGAGAGGGCCTCCGCCGACAGCTTGCCCCTCAACCACTGGATCAAGGTAACCCCCATAAGCCCGGCCAGAAACAGGCCAATGGCCACCATTGTCCTAAAGGAGTAGTAGATGAGGCCAATCATGTGGGGACGATTTTGGGGATCCCAAGCTTTCAGGCCCTGCACCGGTCGATCCAGCCTGGGCTTAAACTCCAGCAGATAGCCCAGCGCACCGGGGATCTTCACCTCCCACTCGTTGCGCTCTTCTCGGTCGTTGGGCAGGGCTAACAGGCTCCAATCGGCTCGTTCGCCGGCAGGGATCGTCTCCCACTGGGCCTCCATGGCCGCCAGCTTGGCCGGCTGATAGCGATACACTTGCTCTGCGCTCAAGTGGCCGATAAACACCTGCAAGGGGGCTACCACCAGAGCCATTGCCAAGACCACTTTGAGGGAACGGGAAAAAAACTCGCTGTGCCGCCGCTTGAGAATGTACCAGGCGCTGATGCCACCAATTACAAACAAAGAGGTCTCCAAAGTGGCAAAAAACATGTGCAGAAAGCTATTGACCATGAAGGGATTGACAATGGCTTGCAGGTAGTCGCGCACCACAAACTTCCCATCGACAAATACCCCCCCTGCCGGCGTCTGTAGCCAAGAGTTGGCCGTCAGGATCCAAAAGGTAGAGAGGTTGGCGCCGAAGGCCACCAGGATTGTCGAGATCCAGTGAATCACCGGCGGCACCCGCTCCCAGCCAAAGAGCATGATCCCCAAAAAGCTGGCCTCCAGCATAAAGGCCATCGTGCCCTCAAACCCAAGGACGGTTCCAAAGAAGTCGCCCACCGCCTCAGAAAAAGGGGCCCAGTTCATGCCAAATTGAAAGGCCATCGGCAACCCTGAGGCCACGCCGATGCCAAAGTTCAACACATAGATCTTTGACCAGAAACGAGCGTGGCGATAGTAATCTAGATTGCGGGTTTTTAGCCAAAGGCCCTCTATAACAACAAGATAAATAGCCAGTCCCGTTGTTAAAACCGGCCATAGCATATGGAAAATGGCCGTGAGGGCAAACTGTAGTCGAGAAAGTGCGACGGTGTCTAGAAACATGATTGGCACCCAGTTTGGATGGATAAACTCAACTTTTCCCAACCCTCTCTGCTGCAGTTTGTGCAGGCACGCCTCTAGGTATGTTCGCTGCAGACATCCGTACCCATTTGGATGAGGTCGGGAAGGCTATCTTTTTTGTTCCTCCTAAGATTGCATCTTGACCAGGATCAGCATGGGCTGCTCGACTCTAAAGGTTAACTTTAGGATCCTGAGAGAAGGGGTTTTCTTCGTGTAAAGCAGACTACAGGATAAAGAGGGTTGCGAACTCGGCAGCCTGGGGATCCGCAATCCCGAAATGGCCCGTTGAGGGGCGGGGATAACGCCATGCAAATTTCCCTCAGGGCCTGCCAGAATTGGGATCCCGGCTTGTTGGAGATCCCAGTTGGCAGTGGGGGGTGGAAGATGTCGTTTGTCCCGCTGGTGCACTTTCTCGCCCAATCCGGCTTGGTACAAGAGTTGGCCGCCCGCTTGAGATCGCGGCGACAGGCAGCCATTCAGGGGGCAGGGCGGATCGCCAAGGGGTTGATGGCCTCGGCTTTGGCCCAGCAGGAGGGGAGATCCCTGCTGGTGGTGACTGCCACTTTGGAAGAAGCAGGCCGCTGGACGGCGCAACTGGAGGGCATGGGCTGGGAGAGCGTGTACCTTTATCCCACTTCTGAGGCTTCCCCCTATGAGCCGTTTGACCTGGAGCCGGAACTGGTGTGGGGACAATTGCAGGTGCTGGCCGACTGTCTCCAGGGCAGGAAGGGCATGGCCGTTGTGGCCACGGAGCGGGCCCTGCAACCCCATCTTCCCCCCCCAGAGGTGTTTCAGGGCTTTTGCCTCAAGCTGGAACCTGGCCTGGAGCTGTCGCCGCAGCAGTTGGGGCAGCAGTTGGCCCGGCTGGGCTACCAGCGGGTAAGCCTGGTGGAAAGCGAGGGGCAGTGGAGCCAAAGGGGCGATATTCTCGACATTTTCCCGGTGGCCTGCGAGTGGCCGGTGCGCCTGGAGTGGTTTGGCAATGAGCTGGAACGGCTGCGGGAGTTCGACCCGGTAAGCCAGCGCTCCCAAGATGGGATCCCTTCTGTCTGGCTGACCCCCACCGGCTATGGGCCCATGCTCTGGCCAGCGCTGCAGGAAAAGATGGAGCAGCTCTCCCCCGCCCTGCGGCAGCAGGGATCGCCTCCCCCAGAAGGCCTGCGCCGTTTTCTCGGCCTGCTCTACGATCCACCGGCCAACCTGCTGAGCTACTTGGATCCCAATACCTTGATCCTGATCGACGAGCCGGAGCAGTGCCAGGCCCACAGCCGGCAGTGGCTAGCCCACGCCCAGGAGCAGTGGCAATTGGCCCAGGCTGCTGAGCCGGCTCTAGTGCCCTTCCACCGCCCCTTCGATCTTGAGGCCGCTGAGTGGGATCCCTTCCCCCGCCTGTTGGCCCGTGCCTTTGCCCCTGCTGGCGAGGGGGAAGCTGTCCTCGACCTCAAAAGCCGGCCTGTCCCTGCCACTCCCCACCAGTTTGGATCCCTGGCCAAAACCCTGCGCGAGTACCGCAAGCAACACTTGCAGGTGTGGATCCTCTCCGCCCAGCCCTCCCGCACCGTGGCTCTGCTGCAGGAACACGACTGCCCGGCCCAGTACGTGCCCAACCCCAAAGATTTTCCGACTATCGAGCGCCAGCTCCAGTCCTACACGCCGGTGGCCCTGAAGTACTCCGGCCTAGCGGATCTGGAGGGGTTTCTCCTGCCCACGCTGGGGTGGGTGGTGCTGACCGACCGCGAGTTTTTCGGCCAGCACAGCCTGGCCACCCCCACCTATGTGCGCAAGCGCCGCCAGGCCAGCTCCCGCCAGGTGGATCCCAACCTGCTCAAGCCGGGGGATTTTGTTGTTCACAGGGCCCATGGCATTGGCCAGTTCCTGCGGCTGGAAAGCCTCACCATCGGCGGCGAAACCCGAGAATATCTGGTCATTCAATACAGCGATGGCCTGCTGCGGGTGGCTGCCGACCAGGTCAACTCCCTCTCCCGCTACCGGGCCGGCGGCGATGGCCCCCCCGCGCTGCACAAAATGTCCGGCAGCACCTGGGAAAAGACCAAGCAAAAAGTTAAAAAGAGCCTGCAAAAAGTGGCCCTTGACCTGTTGGAACTCTATGCCAAGCGTGCCCAACAGGAGGGCTATGCCTTCCCGCCCGATTCTCCTTGGCAACAGGAGCTGGAAGACTCTTTTCCCTATCCTCTGACACCGGATCAAATTCGCGCCGTCCAGGAGATCAAGCGGGATATGGAGTCTCCCCGCCCCATGGATCGGCTGCTGTGCGGGGATGTGGGTTTTGGCAAAACGGAAGTGGCCATCCGCGCCATTTTTAAAGCCGTAACCGCTGGCAAACAAGTAGCTCTTTTGGCGCCAACCACCATTCTCACCCAGCAGCACTACCACACTCTCAAAGAGCGCTTTGCCCCCTATCCCATTCAAGTGGGCTTACTCAACCGCTTCCGCACTCCCGACGAGAAAAAAGAGATCCTGGCCCGCCTCAAAAGTGGTGAACTGGATGTCATTGTGGGCACCCACCAGCTTTTAGGCAAGGATGTACAGTTTCGCGATTTAGGCCTTTTGGTCATCGACGAAGAACAGCGCTTCGGCGTCAACCAAAAAGAGAAAATTAAACTCCTCAAAACCCAGGTGGACGTGCTCACCCTTACGGCTACCCCCATTCCCCGCACGCTGTATATGGCCTTGTCGGGGTTGAGGGAAATGAGCTTGATCCAAACTCCCCCGCCCTCGCGGCGCCCGATTAAAACTCACCTCTCCCCCTACAATCCTGAGGTCATTCGCACGGCTATCCGCCAAGAGTTGGATCGCGGCGGGCAAGTCTTTTATGTTGTCAACCGCATTGAAGGGATCGAAGAGACCAGCGCCAAATTGCGGGAATGGGTGCCCGGCGCCCGCATTGCCATTGCCCATGGGCAAATGCCGGAAGGAGAGCTGGAAGCGACGATGCTGGCTTTTAACAACGGGGAAATCGATATCCTGGTCTGCACCACCATTATTGAGTCGGGTTTGGATATTCCCCGTGTCAACACCATTTTGATCGAAAATGCCCAGGAGTTTGGTCTGGCTCAGCTTTACCAATTGCGAGGGCGGGTGGGCCGGGCTGGGATCCAAGCCCATGCTTGGCTGTTCTACCGAGAAGATGGCATCCTCACCGAAGAGGCCCGCAAACGCCTGCAGGCCATTCAGGAATTTACCCAACTGGGATCTGGGTATCAATTGGCGATGCGGGATATGGAGATTCGCGGCATTGGCAACCTGTTGGGCACGCAGCAATCGGGGCAGGTCAATGCTGTGGGCTTCGATCTGTATTTGGAGATGCTGCAAGAGGCCATTCGCGAAATTCGTGGCCAAGAGATCCCGCAGGTGGAAGATACGCAAATCGACCTCAATGTCACCGCCATGATCCCGCAAAGCTATATCCCCGACGAAGATCAAAAGATGCAGGCCTATCGCCAATTGGCTGCTGCCGGCTCTCGGGTCGAGCTGTTGCAAATTGCCCAGGAATGGCAGGATCGCTTTGGCCCCCTGCCCAGGCCTACCCAGGAGCTGCTGCGGGTGATGGAGCTGAAGATTTTGGCCCGCAGGCTGGGCTTTTCCCGTATCAGGCCGGCCAAGGAGCATGTGCTTCTGGAAACTCCCATGGAGGAGCCCGCCTGGAACCGCCTCAAGGAAGCGCTGCCCACTCACCTACAGCCTCGCTTTGTTTACCAGCCGGGCAAGGTGACGGTGCGGGGCCTGGGGATGGTGCCTGCGGCGCAGCAACTGGAGAACCTTTTGCAGTGGCTGGACAAAATGAGCTTAGCCCTGAGCCGGATAGAGGCCGGGATCCCAACAGCCACTTAGTCCTGGCTGCGGGGCGGGGCTTCTGCTGTGAGAAACTGGGATGGGTGCCCGGCCTTCCTCGGGTTGGACTTTTGCACTCCCCGTTGCCTTGCCTCATGAAAGTCCTCGAAGCTCACCACCTCCAGAAAACCTACCGGCAGGGGGGCAAGCAGGTGCGGGCGGTGGTGGATGTCTCTCTGACGCTGGCGGCAGGGGAGATCCTGGCTTTCTTGGGGCCCAATGGAGCCGGCAAGACCACCACCATCAAGATGATTGCTGGGCTGATCCAGCCGGATGCCGGCACGGTGCGCATCCTGGGACGGGATCCCCACGCCGATGCGGGTGCGCTGGCCCAGGTGGGGGCGGTGCTGGAAGGCAACCGCAACCTCTACTGGCGGCTCACCCCCCTGCAAAACTTAGAGTATTTTGGCGTGCTGCGGGGGCTATCCCCCAGAACGGCTCGCCAACGGGGGCTGGAGCTGCTGGAGACCTTTGGCCTGCTGGAAAAACGGGATGTTGCCGTGCAAACCCTTTCGCGGGGTATGCAGCAGAAGGTGGCCATTGCTGTTGCCCTGCTGCACCAGCCGGTTCTGCTGTTGCTGGATGAACCCACCTTGGGGCTGGATGTGGAAGCGGCGCAAGCGGTGAAATCCTTGATCCGCCAAATTGCCGCTTCGGGTCGGGCCATTCTCCTCACCACCCACCAACTGGAGATGGCCGAGGCCCTCTCAGACCAAGTGGCCGTGATCGAGGGGGGGAGAATCATCTGCCAGGCCCCCACGCAGGAGCTGATCCGGCGCTTTGCCGGCGCAGCCGGTACTTATCGGATTGAGTTGGAACAAGACCTGGATCCCAGCCGGGCGGAGCGCCTGCTCCAGCAAGGGGTGGAGATTCTCGGCTTCCATCAGTTGCGCTTTGGCGGCTCTTCAGAGGCGTTGTATCAGGTGCTGGAGATCCTCAAGCCCTTGCCCCTGCTTAGCATTAAGCGAGAGGAAGCGGATCTCACCCATGTTTTCCTCAAGCTGTTAAAAAGAGGGGATGGGCGAGGATGATGCAGGCGATACACCTGTTTTGGGCCGAGCTGAAGCGGGCCTGGATCCAGTACATCCGCTATCCGGCAGAAGCCCTGGGCGGGATCCTGATCACCACCTTTTTCTTCTATGCCCTCTTTGCCGGCGCTCAGTATGTGGCGGGGCCGGCCTCCCAATTTGGCGAACGGCTGGACGCGGTGGTGATCGGCTATGTGCTCTGGACGCTGGTCATTTTTGTGGTGAACGATATTGCCCTCAACCTGCAAGTAGAAGCCCAGACAGGCACCTTGGAGCAGGTGTTGCTCTCGCCCTTTTCGGCGGCCACCCTGTTTTTGGCGCGGGCCTGCGCCAGCTTGGTGTTGCGCTTTTCCGTCGTCGCCGTTATTTTGGGCGTCATTTTGCTGTTGACAGGCAGCCGGCTGCGCTTTCCTCCCACTCTGTTGTTGCCCCTCTTGAGCGTGGTGCTGGGGGCCTATGGCTTCTCGTTTTTGCTGGGATCTGCTGCCTTGATTTGGAAGCGCATCCAACAACTGCTGATCCTGAGCCAATTCGGCCTGCTCTTTCTCCTAGCTACCCCCACGGAAGAGTGGTCGGGATCCCTGAAGTGGCTGGGGCAGATGCTGCCCATGACGGCAGGGGCCGGCTTGCTGCGGGATCTGATGGTGCGGGAGGCGGGCTTGGATCCCCTGCGGCTGCTCATGGCTCTGGCCAGCGGCCTTTTCTACTTCGGGCTGGGCTTGCTGGCCTTTCGCCGGGCAATGCAACTGGCCAAACAGCGGGGGATCCTGGGATCCCAGTAGGACCTTGTCAGAGGGAGCGCCGGTCGCCAGGGGAGCGCAACAGGTGAGGGAAGTGGTACTCCACTGCGCCGGTGGTGAGGTTGTTCTCAGGGGAGGCAATGCCCCGTCGGCTCAGCTCTCGCAGCGCTTTTTCAATCTCGTCAAAGTCGGCAGGCAGCTCGATGGCGACTTCGGAGAGGGTGAGGATCCCTTGTCGCTGCTGCGCCAGCCGTAGGATCTCCCGCATCAAAGCCTGACCCTTCAAAGGCTGAGGCGGGGCCGAGACGGACTTGGTGGGAGCCCCAGAGGGGCGGATCCCTTGCAAGACGGCCAGCTTGAAGTTGTAATCTTCCACCATGCCTGGGATCAAAAACAGGTCGATCAACTGGCCAATTCCCAACAGGCCGAAGGTAAAGAGCCAGAGAATGCCCGTCCCGGTTTTGCCCAGATAGAGGCGATGGACGCCACAGATCCCGAATATGCCCAGCGCCCAAAGGATGTAGGTGGTGCCGACAGATTTGGGCTCGGCAGGGGGCAGTAGGTAGCGAGAACTCATCGTTTTTCTCCGAGAGACCCCACGCTACGGCGCAGCAGGGGAGGGACAGAAGGCTTGGCGACGAGGCTCAATGTCCCAGAGCCAAGCGGCGTATAGGTATACAATAGCCTCACTTCGCTGCGCCATCAGGTGAGGTGTGCCTGCCGTTGCTGCTTTCGCCAAGGTTGGATAGGTGGATGAGAAAAGCTGCAAAAAAACTTAAGGCCACTTTCCCGCTGCGGGATAAGACCCCCTACAGTGGATAAAGAACGATGATTGAGTTTTGCTATGTCCAAAAGCGGCGTGCTCCTGCTGAACTTGGGGGGACCAGAGACCCAGGCCGATGTGCAGCCCTTTCTCTACAACCTATTTGCTGATCCCGAGCTGATCCGCCTGCCGTTTCCCTTCTTGCAGGGGGCTTTTGCCTGGGCCATCTCCGCGCTGCGGGCCGCAAAATCCCGGCGTAACTACGCAGCCATTGGGGGAGGATCCCCCTTGCGGCGCATCACAGCCGAGCAAGCGCGAGAACTGCAGGCCCACCTGGTGGCCGAGGGATACGACGTGCCGGTGTATGTGGCCATGCGCTACTGGCACCCGCTCATCGAGTCGGTGGTGCAGCAGATCAAGTCGGATGGGATCACCCGCCTGGTGGTGCTGCCGCTCTACCCGCAGTATTCCATCAGCACGACCGGCTCCAGCTTTAAGCTGCTGGATCGGCTCTGGGCCGAAGACCCGCAGCTGGGCCGCATCGAGCGCTGCCAGATCAGCTCTTGGTACGATCAGCCTCAGTACGTGCAGGCGATGGCAGGAGCCATTCGGGAACAATTGGATCGGTTTGCCGATCCCGAAAGGGTGCATGTGCTGTTTAGCGCTCACGGCATTCCCGAAAGCTATGTCACCCAGGCCGGGGATCCCTACCAACAGGAAATGGAAGCTTGTGTGCGGCTGATCTGGCAGCAGGTGGAGCGCCCCAATGACCACACCCTCTCCTACCAAAGCCGGGTGGGTTCGGTGCGGTGGCTGCAACCCTATACCGAACGGGTTATCCCGGAGCTGGGAGCGCGCGGGGTGAAGCAGTTGCTGGTGGTGCCGATTAGCTTTGTGTCGGAGCACATCGAGACCCTGCAGGAGATCGACATCGAGTATCGGGAGCTGGCCCACCAGGTTGGGATCGCCGATTTTCGCCGGGTGCCCGCCCTAAATGCCGACCCGCTGTTCATTGCCGGCTTGGCGGCGCTGGTGCGGCCTTATTTGCTCACCTCGGGCTTGGCCGCTCCTGCCTTTGTGCCTGCGGCTGTGGCTCACTCTGTTCTCGAGCCCTGAGCCAGACTAGGGTAAAGCAACAGAACTACCCCACGCGGTTGCAATGCTGATTTCCGGTGCCTTGGTTAGCGTGGCTACCCCGGATTTACCCCGTCTACAGCACTTCTATCAGGCTCTCTTGGGGATCCCTCCTCAAGCTCAGCTCCCAACCGAGGGGGAGCCGGTGTATGTGGAGTTTCGTCTGCCAGGGTTGCGGCTGGGCCTTTATGGCAGCCGTCACCCCAACTTTGCTGCTCAAGCCGGGGCGATGAGCCTCTGCTTGCAGGTGCAGGATTTACAGGGATCCCTGACAACGCTGGAGGGGCTGTCGAAAACTTACCGGCTCTCCATCTCCCCCCTGCGGCAAGCTTTTCACGGACAGGAGGTGGATTTTCAGGATCCCGATGGCAACCGGATTGTGTTGCACCAGCCTTCTGCGGCTGTTTGGGAAGTGATGGCCTGGGAGGGCTAGATCTGCCACAGGTAGATGGTGTAGGTGTTGATGACATCCGATACGGTGGTGGTGGCGGTGGGGGGCCAATCTCCCATGTCGAAGGAATGGGTAACCAAGCGGGCGCCAGGCCGGAGCTGTGAGCGCAACTTGTCTCGGATCAGCAGGTGGGAGCGGGGCAGCAAATAACAGCTCACCACTGTCGCCGGGGCTAAGTCCAAATTAAGCAAATCCTGCTGGAGAAAGATGACTCGATCCTGAACTTGGGCTTCTTGGGCCCGCTGTTGGGCTTCAAGGATGCGCTCCGGGTCGATATCCACCCCCACACCCCGCGTGCCAAAGCGCTGTGCCGCTCGAATGAGGATGCGGCCATCCCCACAGCCCAAGTCGTACAGCACATCTTCGCGCCCCACCTGGGCCAAATCCAGCATGGCATCGACAACCGAGGGCAAGGTGCGCACATAAGGAGCCAAGCTGAGCCGGTTGGGCTGGCCGTGGAAGAAGGGATCCCTGCCGAGCAAGTTGTGGTTCAGCTTGGGCTTGAAACCGCGAGGTGCTGAGGGTTGATCCCGAGAAGAGCGCTTTTTTCTATTCATCAAATATATTTTGATCGGTGTTCCCATTAGTCTAGCAATCTATTGCAGTACCGAGGCTCCGGCATTTTACTGGATGGGAAAGCACCGTCAATCGCCTTGGCCCAAACACTTTAAAAAATATCAAAAAATATCTTGATTCAACAACTTGGCCAGGCGTTCCAGCCCCTTTTTGACCTGGCGGGAAACAGTAACGGCGCTGATCCCCAGCCGCTCTGCCGTTTCTTTTTGGGTGAGGTCGTAGAAGAAGACAAATTCCAAAATCTGGCGGGTGCGCTCTTCCAGCTTGGCCAAGGCATGTTGTAGGCGAATGCGATCTTCTTCGGCCAGTTGAAAACTGCGGTAGCGTTGATCTGGAACGACCTCGCCTAGAGCAACGCTATCTTCCCCGGTTTGAATGGGGGCATCAAGGCTGAGCAAAAGGCTATTTTGTTGAGCCAGTTCCATCTCTTGCCATTCCCGGTCCGTCAGTTGCAAAGCTTCTCTCACCTCGGCCTCAGAGGGGGGACGGCCCAACTCTTGCCGCAGACGGGCGATCGCCTTCTTGGCTTGTCGTTGCAGAGTCGTCCAGCGACGTGGGATCCGCAAGGTGGAGCTTTTGTCCCGCAGGTAGTGTTGAATTTCTCCGCGAATGTAGGGCATGGCGAAGGAGCTGAAGGCCAGGCCGCGGGTAATATCGAAGCGTTCAATGGCTTGAATCAAACCCAAGCAGCCGATTTGTACCAAGTCATCGTACCCCTCATTGCATTGGTTACTCCAGTGATGGGCTTCTTTGCGCACCAAGCCCAGGTTCATTTCCACCAGCCGGTTGCGCAGGGCCGGATCCCGAGTCTGGTGGTACAGTCGCAACAGTTCGGCGGTTTGGGCTTTAACTTCTTCATGTTTGGATGCCATAGACGCACCCACAGCTCGGGATCCAGAATCGCCAATACTAGCTTTAGTCAAAGATAGGGGAGCCGCGGCTGTCGATGGCGTTGGCGGCTCGGAGGCGTCGAGAGGAGACCGCTGAGGAGCTGTTAGCATAGACAATTACTTTTTTTCTTTTCTTTACTTTCTGAGCTGGAGTCATTCAAAGCCGGATCAGTACCCAAACAACTCAAAGACGGCGGATGCTTAGCGACACCTATTTTCTCCAGGCCAGACTTCCCCTGGAACCAACCGCGAAGAAGCTTGCAGGCAGACAGTATCAGGTTGTGTCCATGAAAATGC
>NZ_JANSJI010000209.1:0-5094 GCF_047462475.1 Synechococcus sp. H55.11 | reverse complement strand
CCAACCGCGAAGAAGCTTGCAGGCAGACAGTATCAGGTTGTGTCCATGAAAATGCTACCAGATGTTAACAAGAACACAACTTGCCCCCGAGATCTGCCAGGAGCTGGAGTGTTCTCAGTTTGCTCAGGTTTTTCGCTGTAAGCAACAGCATCCCTACGGAAAATCAGCGGGTTTCCTCTGCATTGGGCGGAGCCACCAGATTGCTGTTGCCGGCCCATCCTCTGGAACTCAGGACGCAGACGATGAGCAACTAAAGTTGCTTACGGGCTTTTCCGCCCCGCACGAAATACGGAGCTACCAAGCTATCCCTCTGTGTCGGTTCCAAGGCCGGAGAGGGCTGTCAGGAAGGCCGTAAAGCTCGGCTCACTGCGAATGAGGTCGAAATAGGGCTCAGAGGAGAGCAAGGGGCGGTAGCGCTCCGGCTGCAGGCGCAGGGCTTGCTCCAAGGCTTGCAGAGCCTGGGGCACCTGACCTTCCCAGGCGCAGCAGCAGGCTTTGGCGTAGTGGGCCTCGGCATCTTCGGGATCCATCTGCAGGGCCCGGTCAAAACTCTGGATGGCCAGCCCGTAGAGGTTCAAGTCCATCAGCACCAGGCCGCGCTGCACCCAGATCTGAGGGCGCTGGGGATCCTGGGCCAGGGCGCGGTCGTAGCTGTTGAGAGCTTCCATCCAGTTGCCCAGGCGGTGGTGGGCAAGGGCGTGGCCGGCCCAGAGGGAAGCCGATGCGGATCCCAGTTGCAGGGCCCGTTCATAGCTGGCCAGGGCCTCGGCGTAGCGCTCCAGGTGCACTAGGGCCAGCCCGCGACTTTGCCAAACCTGGGGATTGCTGGGGTTAATGGCCAGGGCTTTGTCGTAGCTAGCTAGGGATCCCTGCCACTGCCCCAGCGAGGCCAAGGTTAGCCCGTGCAGATACCACGTTTCCGAGCTATCGGGGCGGAAGGTGAGAATCTGCTCGTAGGCGCGCAGGGCCTCTTGGTAGCGGCCCAGTTGCCGCAGCGTGTTGGCCTGGTTAAAGCGGGCCTCAAAAAAATCCGGCTTTAGGTGCAAAGCCCGCTCGTAGCTGGCCAGCGCTTCCTGGTGACGGCCGAGATCGTCCAGTAGAGAGCCGCGGTTGTTCCAGGCTTCGGGAAAATCTGGCTTCAGCTCCAGGGCACGATCGTAGCTGGCCAGGGCAGCTTGGGCCTGCCCCAGGTGGTCGAGGGTGGTGGCGCGGTTGTACCAGGCAATGGGATCCTGGGGCCGATCTGCCACCGCCTGTTCGAAGGGCTGCAGTTGGGCCCCCTGTTCCACCGTAAGGGCAGAGAGGTCAACCGCCGTTGCCGGCCCAACAGTTGTCGAGTCTGGGGGAGCAGCCTGCTGCTGTCGTCGCAGCCACCAGGCCCAGCCGCCGGCCAAGAGCAACAGGCCCACCCCCAGCAGCAGCACACCCACATCGCTCGGAGCAATCGCAAACGGCATGACCCACTTCCTCGCCGCGCGACTTTACATCATCACCAAAAACGGCAGGGGATCGCTGGGCCCTGCCGGCGAGATCAGCTCGATGCGTTTTTCGCCAGGGTAGGTGCTGGGATCGATCTCAAAAGTTACGGTCAGTGCCTCGGCAGTGGCCTGCACCGGCCCTTGGGAGCGCCCCAAGGGATCCCCGAAGCTAACCCGGATCCCTTTGCCCGCCGGGCTGACGCGGATCTCCGTCACTTGATCCAGATGGGATCCCTCCAGTGTACAGACGATAACATCGCCCACAAAGGCTTCCAGAGGCCATCCCCGCCGTACCTGCGGTCTTGACATGCTCGCCCCACTCCTTGGTTATCGACGTTGCCCTTGGATCCCTTGGCCCTGCTGCGTCGCCCGCGGTCTTGGATCCGCTAACGCCAAGCTCAGGGCTATCGAGAAGGGCTACCTGATGTTTAGCCCAAAGTTCCCGGCATGACAAATGGCCGCTGACCCTGCGGGAACAGCCCCAATCCAGCCCTCTTCCAAACCCGAGGAATCGGGGACGGTCAGCGTGGCCGTTCCCCGCACCAACCAATCGGAAGAGGAGCCAACGCTCACCAGCCGCGGCACCTCTTCCAGGCTATCGGCCACGGCAAACAGCACCCGCCCTCGCGCCTGGGGATCCCAGCCCAGCAGCTCGGCATATCCCAGGGCCGGCGGTGGCTCCCAAACCTGTACCGGCGGGATCCCGGTCGAGTCGGTGGGCAAGGGCCAGATCACCGCCCGATCCCAGCTCAAATCGGTTTGGAACCAGCCTTCGTACTCCCGCGCCAGCAGAGTGTTGTCCTGCCAGGCCAGAGGCAGGATCATGGCAAAATCCAAGGGCTCGGCGGGGTCGTACACAGACGCTGAAGCTTGATAGATCACTTGCAAGGCTTGGGTACGAGTGTTCTTGGCAAACAACACACTGGTCAACCGACTGGCCTGAGGGGTGGCCACCAAATCCAGCCGCGTGTACACCTGCCACTGCGGATCCGGTGCCGGCAGAGGCCGGCTGCGCAGCAGGCCAATCAGCGTACACTGCCGTTGCCGCGCCTGCTCCTGCAGGGCATACACCCACTCCCACGGCACGGCCAGCGGCGGAGAAGGGATCCCCTCCGCAGCCGCCATCGTCGCCAACAGCAGGGATCCCATGGCCGCAGACAGAGCCCCTCTCCACCACCGCCCCTTTCGCCAGACAGAAGCTGCCATCGTCACCCAACCTGCGGCCAGGCCAAACTCTCTAGCTCCCCTCGGCCAAGCGCAGTTGCACCGAGCGGCCATGGGCGGGCAGCCCCTCCGCTTGTGCCAGAGCTTGGATCGCGCCAGCCACCTCCTGCAAAGCTGCCGAGCCGTATTGGATCAGGCTGGAGTACTTCAGGAAGGTCTCTACCCCTAGAGCTGAGGCGTAGCGAGCCGCCCCCGCTGTGGGCAAGGTGTGGTTGGGCCCGGCCAGGTAGTCTCCCACCGCCTCTGGAGTGTAGTGCCCCAGGAAGATTGCCCCCGCATGGCGAATGGGATCCAGCAGGGCCCAGGGATCCGCCACCTGCAGCTCCAGGTGCTCCGGCGCGAACTGGTTGGACAAGTTGACTGCTGTCGCCAGATCCGGCACTACGGCAATGAGCCCGTAGTTGGCCACCGCCTTTTCCACCATCAGGCGATTGGGGTGGGTCTCCAGTTGGGCCGCCACCGCCTGCTGCACCTGTTGGGCCAACTGGAGATCGGGGGTGAGGAGAACGGCCGCCGCCAGGGGATCATGCTCGGCCTGGGCCAGAAGATCGGCGGCAACATAGAGGGGATTGGCGCTCTCGTCGGCGATGATCAACACCTCGGAAGGCCCTGCCAGCGAGTCGATCCCCACCGTGCCGTACACCAGCTTCTTGGCCAAAGTCACGTAAATGTTGCCGGGGCCGGTGATCACATCCACCTTGGGGATGGTCTCGGTGCCATAGGCCAGCGCCGCAATGGCCTGGGCCCCGCCGACGCGATAGATGGTGTGGATGCCCACTTCTTGGGCGGCCACCAAAATAGCCGGGCTGATCCCCTTGCCCCCCAGCCCGTCCGATCCCGGTGGGGTCACCATGACAATCTCGGGCACCCCCGCCACCTTGGCCGGAATGGCGTTCATCAACACGGTGCTGGGATAGGCGGCCCGCCCTCCTGGAATGTAGAGGCCGGCGCGGTCCACGGGGCGGTACTGCTTGCCCAAGACGATCTCAGGGCCGGGAAAGCTCACCCAACTGCTGGGCACCCGCTGCCGGTGAAAGGCTTCAATGCGCTGTTTGGCCAGGCGCAGGGCCGATAGCAGTTGCGGCGATACCGCCTGGTAGGCCGCCTCCAGCTCCGCCCCCGAGACCTTCAGCTCCGCCACGCTCAACTCCACCTGGTCAAACTCAGCCGTGTAGGCCAGTAGAGCGCGATCCCCCTGACGGCGCACTGCTTGCAGGATCTCCCGCACAGTGGCCTCACGGTGCAGGTTCTGGTCAGCCTGAGTGCGCTCCGAGATCCGTCTAAGCTCGGCTTCAGCCTCGGTTAGCTGGGTGACGATTCTCAGCATGGCAACTCCTTCGCCTAGCGTGCCGTAAGCAGATGGTAGCGAGGGATCCGGTGGCATCGCGGTAGCAAAGCAGATCCTCACTCCACCGGTTCGTGGTGGCCAGAGGAGCCATCCTCGGTCAGGGATCCCGTCTGCACCTGGGGTGATCTGCTATGGTCATAGCTTAGCCTGGATTTTCCGCGGCCAAGAACCGGCCATGGCGCTTTGAGGACGCTGTTTGAAAAGCAGCTTCCTCTGCTTTTACCAGCGCAATTCAGCCGATTTGATTAAATTGCGAAAGTCGTGGATCACCTCTTCGCAGCGGCGGAAAAAAGCCAGTACCCAGTCCCGCAGCACCTTTTGTTGAGATTCGTCCAGCTCCTTGAGGGTGCCCCGGTAGTAGATTTGGCCGCTGCGCTCAATCTCGAACTGGTTGAGCCACTCGGCTGAGGATCCCTGGCGTTCCACCACTTCCTGCCGCGCTGCCTTCCAATAGTTGACGATCACTGCCTTGCCCAAATAGCCGCTTGTGATCTGGCAGAGGCGATTGAGAGATTGCACAAAGACATCCATCTGCATGCGGCTGCCTGTCGCTGCCGGCTGGGTCGCCTCCTCCCTTGGTGTGGGCTTGCCTTCTGCTAGGGTGGAGCTGGGTTGGGTAGGGTTCCGGACGGCCTCCGCCTGGCTGGTCAACAGGCGAAAGGTGGCCAGGCCCTTCGTCGTATCCTGTTGCAGCTCGGCTCGCAGGCGGTTGACGGCCAAGGTGTAGACCGGCATCACCAGCTCGTCATTGACCGCCACCAGCAACACCCACTCCGGCCCTAAGGGGTAGACAAAGACTCGTTGCTCGGCAAACTGAAAGTCAAAGTAGTCCAGGCCTGGGGGCATGGTCTGCAAAACCTGAAACAGCCCTTCGGCAAGGGCCTGCTGCTGCCGGCTGTCCAAGTTCTGAAAAGAGCGGTAGAAAAAAGGGCGGCCTGTCCGACTCAGGAGCGCCACCCCCATCACCCCCCGGATGGACAAAAAACTCTCGAGTGTTTCCTTCTCCATGCCCCTCAGGAGCCAACTCGGCCAACACAGCAGAGT
>NZ_JANSJI010000208.1:0-4871 GCF_047462475.1 Synechococcus sp. H55.11 | reverse complement strand
CCCCCAGCCCCTCTCCCAGCCCTCACCCCCAGCCCCTCTCCCAAAGGGAGAGGGGGGATAGGCGGAGAGAGGTTTTTGGGGTTGCCCTTAAACCCGCTCCAGAAAGGCGACTCCCTCTACATGCCCGGTTTGGGGAAAGAAGTCGGCAGCTCGCCATTGGGTTAGGTGGTAGGATCCCTCGGCCAGCAAGATTTGTAAGTCGCGCGCCAAGGTGGCCGGGTGACAGCTAATGTAAACGAGGCGCGGTGGCCGTCGCAGCTTTAAGATCTCGAGCACTTGGCGGTCGCAGCCACGTCGCGGCGGATCCAGCACCACAATGTCGGCAGGGGGCAGGGTTGGCAAAACCTGTTCCACCGTGCCCTCGAAAAACTGGACAGCAGAGAGGTTGTTGAAGCGAGCGTTGTAGCGGGCCTGGGCCACCGCTTCCGGCAACGCTTCCACCCCCATCACCCGTTTGGCCCGTTGCGCCAGCAGCAAGGTCAGGGTGCCGATGCCACAGTAGGCGTCCAGGACGGTCTCCTCTCCCCGCAGGTTCAGTTGATCGACTATCCAGGTAAAGAAGGCCTCCGCTTGCTCGGTATTGACCTGGAAGAAAGAGGTGCTGTCGATCCAGAGGGAAAAACCGGCAAATTCTTCCCGCAGGGATCCCCGACCGGCAATCACCTCCGTTTGCGGGCCAAAGATGGCGTTGGTGCGGGCCGGATTGAGATTGAGACAGACCCCCACCAGGTCGGGGTAGCGCTGCATCCAGCGTTCAGCCCAGCTTTCCAGATGGGGCAGGTCGCGGCTGCAACTGACCAAGGTCAGCAGCACCTCGCGGGTACGGCGACCGATGCGCAAGCCCAGGTGGCGGAGATGGCCCTGGTGGCGGCTTTCGTCATACACGTTCCAGCCCGTTTCCTGGAGATCCCGCTTGATCTCCCTCAGGAACACGTCCAACCGCTCATCCTGCACGGGGCATTGGTTGAGGTTCACCAGGCGGTGGCTGCCCCGTTGGTAGTAGCCCACGCGCAACGGCTGGCCTGCCGCTTTGGCAATGGGGTAGGTGACCTTGTTGCGGTAGCGCAGCGGCTGCGGGGATCCCAAAATGGGGACAGGCTCCGGCAGGGTAAGGCCGCCAATCCGTTCCAGCGCATCCCTGAGGATCTGCTGCTTGGTGGCCAGTTGCTGAGCGTAGCTGACGTGTTGCCATTGGCAGCCACCGCACTTGTCAGCCACGATGCAGGCCGGTCGCACCCGTTCGGGAGAGGGAGTCATTAACGACCGAATTCGTCCGACCAAATAGTTGCGCTTGATCTCGGTGATCTGGGCCACCACCTGATCCCCCGGCACCGCCTGGGAGACAAACACCACCCGCCCTTGTCCCAGTCCCGCCGTGTGGGCAATGCCATCTCCTTGGGGGGTCAGATCCGTGATCTCCAGGGATAGGAGATCGCCGGGTTTAACGGGATCCAGAAAACCAGAAGGGAGCGGCTGTTCCATTAAGCTGTTTCGCTAGAGTGGCTTATTCCTGGGTCAAAGCAGACAGAGAAGGCAAAACATCCTCTCGAAAAGGAACCTCATTTTGATTGACATTCTCCAGCTCGGCCAACATGAGAGGATTAACCCGATTCAAATAAGGCACCAAAACCTGTTGCAGCCGTGGTCGATAAAAACGGTGGTAGCTGTACACAGGCGTAGCCGGAAATCCCCGCCGGATCTTATGGGATCCGCCGGCGCCGGGATCAAAGTTGCGGATCCCTTCGCGGATGGCCAGGGCAATCGGCTCGTAATAGCAAACGTTAAAGTGCAAAAACTTCACCTCTTCCCGACAGCCCCAGTAGCGACCGAATAGGCGATCTTCTTTACGAACACAAAAAGACATCCCCAGAATTTCTGTATTTCGTTCCCCGGCCACCAGCACCAGCCGCTGCCGATAGTTGGGATAGAGAGATTCAAAAAAGCGGCGGTTGAGATATTTGCTCCAGTTCCAGAATTGAGCGCAGGTGTTGCTGTAAAAATCGTACATGAGAGAGAGCAGGCGCGGCGTGATCTCCTCTCCTGTGTAGATCTTGAGTTGTATGCCGCTTTTTTCCATCGCAGCCCGCTCCCGCTTAATGTTGCGCCGCTGGTTGGCATTGAACTGGCTCAAAAAGTCCTCGTAAGAGCGGTAGCCAGGGTTGTGCCACTGGTAGTTGTGGGTGATTCGAGGCGTCAATCCATCCGATTCTAATTGGGCCCGCCAGTCCAAATCCACATAAAGTAAGCTAAACACCGAAATATCATTATCTTGGCAAAAGCGGTCGATAACGGCCAACATCAACGGCCACACTTCTGCTGCCGAGTAGTCGGGGTGGACGAGAATGCGATAGCCGGTGGCCGGCGTAAAGGGGGCCATGCCGATCAACTTTGGGTAGTAGCGTTCCCCCAGTTGGCCGGCAACCGCAGCCCATTCTTGGTCGAAGATAAACTCACCCTGGCTGTGGCTTTTCAAATACAAGGGGGCAGCGGCGATCAATTGCCCCCCCGACTCCACCAACAGGTGACAGGGCAACCAACCCGTGTTGCGGCTGGCACAACCGGAAGCCTCTAAGCTGTGCAGCCATTCGTATTCCAAAAAAGGAGAGGTGCGCTCCGTCTGCAAAGTGTGCCAGGCAACCGCCGGGATCTCGCGAATATCGTGGCACCAGCGCCATTTCAAGCCGGTTGACATTTGCCTGCCCAGATAGACCAACTCGCCCTGCAGCCGCGTCAGCTTGGCTGTCCCCATACTCCTTGCAGAGAGGATCCGCCGCCTTTAAGTTCAACACGGGACAGGATCCCCGCGCTTGCTTGCCTGCTTAACCCACATAATATGTACAAGATTGGAAAACAGAGAACTGCTCCTCGACCCGGCGCCAGAGAGTGCCTTTGTGTTAACGTATTTTATTCGCGATCCCTGGGCTCGTAGTAGTGGTTGGCCAATTCCAGAGCCATCTGAAACTTCTGCTCACGGGTGAGGTCGGCCTGCCGGGCGATCTGGGCAAAGCGGTTGACATCTGGGGGCAAGAAGTCGAAAGGCCGCTGTTCCCGCACAATATCTACGACCAAATCGCAAAGGGCCTGCTGGTAATCGTTGTAAAAAATCTCCCCCAAAGCCTTGAGGCGGCCATCGGGCACCGGATTGTTAAAGTCAATGGCTTGCAGCTCCCCTTGCTCGTCGATAAACAGCTCCACCGAGTTCATTTCATAGCCCAACGCCCGATTGATAATCCGGCACGTATCGATAACTTTTTTGCCCATCTCTGGCGTGAGAAACTCTGGATCAAATAAGTACTCGCTGGCATCGAACTTGCGAAAGATGTATTTAATGGGGATGATCTTTCGGCCAATGCAGAGGGCGCGAATCTGCCAGGGATAGGGGCTTTTAACCTTCTCCTGGAGCATCATCACCTGGGATCCGGAGCGGTCGTAAAAGTAGAGGAGCTGCTCCATGTTATAGGCAATTTCGACCCCGATGGCCTCCCGTCCCTCCGCCGGTTTGATGACAATCGGCCAGCCGAGATCTTCTGCCATCCCCTGCCAATCGAAAAACTTGTGATACTTAAAGTCTTCTGTTTTCAAAGCCGGAGCTTCCTTGGGAGGTAGAATGTAAGTCTTTGGAATGGAGATCCCCAGCTCCTTGACCACCATGTAGGCGGCATCTTTGTTGCGCAAGTAGTAGTAAAAGCTGAAGGGGTTGTTGATGATGTATACTCCCCTGAAGGCAAAGCCCATGAACAGGCCAATTGCTTGGGGGTAAAGATAGCTGAAGCGGTCTAGGATGAGGCGGTACTTGGTGCGGTAATCCAGGTTCACCTCGTGGATGGTGACATGTTCCGCCCGGATCTTGTAGGCTTGGCCGTTGCGGGCTTGAACGGGGGGAAGAGCGTTGAGGCGGGCCAGGGTGTCGTCCCCAAAAGGCTCGCTGAAGTGCAGGCTGCCAACCCAGTAGTCTTCGATCATCCAGGCTCCCTCGTCAAAAGCTCTCTCAATCCTCTGCAAGGGATCCTACGCGAAGGCGCGGATTTGGGCTTGCCAAGTGGGCCAGTCGTGATCCCCTTCCCACACCTCCAGGTGATGGGGGATGTCGTTGCGGCGGAGGACTTCTGCCAGGCGCAGGTTGTCGTTGAGGCAGTGATCCCGGTGGGCGGTGAGCAGTTTTAGCTCGGTATTTTGCCCGCCCAGTTGATCCCAGAGTTGTCGGCTCATGTTGGACATGTAAGCCAAGGGGTTGATGAAGTACAGCTCCTGCTCCGCCTGCTGGGGATCCCAGCCGGTGATGGGGCCGAGAGCAGCCACATCGTAGGGCCCTCCCAGCGCCAGACAACGGCGCACCAGGCCGGGGTGCCGACAGGTGAGGTTGACGGCGTGGGTGGCCCCCAGAGAGAAGCCTGCCACCACCAGAAAGTCATTTTGTGCTTCTGCTTTGGCATAGGGGATCAGCTCTTCTACCCAGTGCTGCTCCAGCAACAGCCAGC
The DNA here is from genome assembly GCF_047462475.1 of Synechococcus sp. H55.11. Taxonomy (NCBI): domain Bacteria; kingdom Bacillati; phylum Cyanobacteriota; class Cyanophyceae; order Synechococcales; family Synechococcaceae; genus Synechococcus; species Synechococcus sp. H55.11. Next base: position 393 of record NZ_JANSJI010000208.1, on the reverse strand, counting down.
GATCCCGCCGTTGGGGCACGTCCAGCTCGCGGTTGAACAAGGTCTCCCAATCCAGGGTTTCCACGCAAAAAGCCTGCAAATAGCCCTGTTCCAGATGATGGCCGAGGCTGGCGATAATGCCGCGATCTTCCAAGTCGAAAAAACGCCCGTTGCTGGTGGGCAGACAGATGAGCGGGTAGCCGTGATGCCCAAAGTGGAGCATCTCCATTTCCCGGCCCAAGATCGGAGAGGGAAAACGCAAGTAGCGGCGAGCGTAGGACATGAAAAACGGGGAAGGGATCCTCAAAACATACCCAACTTTCTCTTCTGCGGGGGAAAAGTTGTGCCTTGCCTGGCCAAGAAAGCCAAGCTGCAACCATGAACTACCCCACCGCGCAGGCGGGTGGGGTTTCC
>NZ_JANSJI010000207.1:0-1084 GCF_047462475.1 Synechococcus sp. H55.11 | reverse complement strand
ATGTGGCAACTCCTCCAAGCTTTCTGGGGAAAGATCGCCGGCCAAGCTCCCCCCGTACCCCCTGGCAAGGCCCCCCAAACCCCCCCTGGCGAGATGCCGCTGCAGCCACCTTCTCCCCGCCCAGCAGAAGCCTCTCAGCCCACGCCGGAACCTTCCACTCCAGCAGTAGCTGGGCAAGGTGGGGAAGCAGCAGTGTTGATCTCTTCTCAGGAGCAATCCCCGGACTCTAATGCAGTGGAATTTCCCCTGGGCACCTCTACGGCCAAAAGCATCGGCAGCTTCTGGGCCATGGCCGATACGGGATCCCGGATTTCCCGCATTGCTTCCGCCACCGACAGTGGCCGTGCGATCAGTGCCATTGCAACTGCCAGACTGCGCCAGCCGGAATAGAAGCTGGGATCCCTTTGGGGAAAGCAGTGTCTGCCCGGCTGTGACCTGTCTGGGCTCAAGGCAAGGTTCAAGAGTGCCCCGCCTTTTTGTCCGCTCCAGAGCCTGGGTTTTCAAAATGGAGCTCAACAACACCATCGTTGCAAACATGTGAAGACATTTTCCAAGCGTCAGGAGTTGCTGGATATGCTGGAGACCCTCTTCAACGCGGCCAATTGGTTTGCTTTGCCTTTTTGGGCTTTGATGATCCTGCTGCCGGGCTGGAAAGTGACCCGTAGGGTGATGGAGTCGCTTTTGCCCATTGCCCTTTTGGCAACAGTTTATCTCTATCTTCTGGTTACCGGATTTAACGCCAATGCTCTCCAGGAGTTTTCCAATCCTCAGCTATCTCTGAACAGCCTGACTTCTCTATTCAGCCAGCCCTCGGTCATGGCGACGGGATGGGTTCACTACATTGTGATGGATCTATTTGTGGGCCGCTGGATCTTCTTGGAAGGCTGGGAAAAGCGAGTTTGGACAACTCACTCTCTGCTTTTGTGCTTGTTTGCTGGGCCGGTGGGTTTGCTCTCCCATCTGCTCACAGTGACCGTGGTGCAAGGGATCCGAAAGGGCCGGCCTGGGGTTGTTGGCTCGGATCAAAGCGCAGAAGTGCCGCAAGAATCCTCTTAACTCTTGCCTAATGCCTCTGAGCACCTGG
>NZ_JANSJI010000206.1:0-1099 GCF_047462475.1 Synechococcus sp. H55.11 | reverse complement strand
GATCCACTTCCCAAGCAGTGTTGGAGACCAGCTCCATTCCGGTGATTTTGGTAGAAGAAGAGGAGTTCGGAAAAACAAGAAATGCCATCGTAGGAGCGAACCAAGGTTGAGGGCTCGTCCTTTTGGAATTGTTTTGTCAGCCTAGCCGAGGAGATGTGATGAGTCTGCAATCGGTGTGGACTTACCTAAGTCAGGAGTTAGCCTCTCCGCTTTTGAGAGTTCCTTTGGCGGTGGCTTTGGGGGCCATTGGTGGATCCCTGAGCCGCTACTATCTCTCTGTCTGGTTTGCGGAGCGATTTGGCCCCAGTTTTCCCTACGGAACTTTGATCATCAACCTGTCGGGCTGTTTTGTTATGGGCTGGTTTGCCACCCTGGCCATGAAGCGACCCGAGATCTCACCGGAATTTCGCCTGCTGTTTGGAGTTGGCTTTTTGGGTTCCTACACCACCTTTTCCACCTATGAGTTGGATACCTTTAACCTCTGGCAGCAGCATCGCTTTGTAACTGGTTTTGTCTATTGGTTTGGCTCCTGTTTATTAGGAGCTCTGGCGATGGAACTTGGGATCCTGTTGGCGAGACTGTGGCGATAGCAACAAGGATTTAAAAAATTTAAGCGGAAAAGAGAGCTCCAAGCATGCTAGACAATGAACCCGAAGTCTACAAGTTAGATATCTACATTGGCGAGTCGGATCACTGGCAAAATAAGCCTCTCTACCTGGCTCTGCTGGAGCTGGCCCGTCGGCGGGGCATGGCGGGAGGTACGGTGGTGAGAGCCATTGCCGGTTTTGGCCGCAACAGCCACATTCGCAGCAGCAACCTTCTCGAACTTTCCACAGATCTGCCTATTTTGGTAACGTTTATCGACACGCCGGAGAAAATTAAAGCCTTTCTGCCGGATGTTAAAAATCTGGTGCGCGACGGTCTAGTTACTTGCCACAGCGTCCAAGTATTCCATCACGCTCCTCAGCACCAACCCTAGTCCCAATCCCCAATTGGATTTCCCATCCTCAGGAGCTGGTTATGCCCGATTCCCCTTGGCGCTTCATTGTTTTGCTGGGGATCGTCAGCCTCTGCGCCGACGCCACCTACGAGGGGGCCC
>NZ_JANSJI010000205.1:14506-19864 GCF_047462475.1 Synechococcus sp. H55.11 | reverse complement strand
CATGCCCATCGCCAAATGCCAGGAAGGGATCAGTTGAGATTTTGCCCTCTCCCAGGGGGAGTCAGCCCAAGCGCTCCGCGCCGCTCACGCGACCACCCCCAGCCCCTCTCCCAGGGGGAGAGGGGGGTTGGAAGAGCACAACCGGTTTCGCTTTTCCTACAAGGATTCGGGTAGGAGCGCGGACGTTTTTTCTGTCAATAAGGGCCTGCCAGCCAGCAGACCCCAGAGCAAAACTTTTCTTCGACTCAACAAAGAGTAAGGCAAGCAGGGCCTCTAAGCTTGCCTCTCCACTCACCAGGATCCAAGAGTCTCCCGTTTGTCGCTTCAAGACTAACTCTAGGGCCCGCAGCGCAGCAAGCCGAGTTTTCTAGATCAGGCCCAGCCAGGAGGCGACGCCTTGGCCCGTCACCGCTTCAATGACAATGGCTAATACAAAGCCGATCATGGCCGCGCGACCGTTGAGACGCTCGGCATATTCGTTAAATCCAAACTTGGGCTCAGACAGGTTGGGGTTGGACATAAGAACCTCCAATGGAATTGGAACGAGGGTGAGCAGGGATCCGCAAAGAACGATTACAGGAACAGCAGCTAACCTTCAGTATAGTTTGCATTTCTTCATGATTGCAAGGAAGGTGATCATCTGGTTCCGATGGCGGCGATGATCTGCCGCGCCAGGGGAATGGCCGCCTCGTAGGCTTTGCCCTGATGCAGGTGCAGCACCAGCGCCCAGCGGGGATCCGGCAGAGGCCAAAAAGCCAGCAACCAAGCTTGGAAATCTTCGGCCCAGAGAACGGGTTGTCCGCGTCGGTGAGGATTAAGGATGGTCCCAGACTTAGCGGCCACCGGGATCCCGTCTGGGGCGATGCCGCGGCAGGTGCCCGCCGTTGCTGCCAAACGCATGCCGGCATGGAGAGCATCCCAGATGCGATCCGGCAAAGAGAGAGCAGGCAGGGATATTTCCCCAGAAAGGGGAACGCCGCGGCGGGCGATCACCCCCGCATACACCAACAGCTCCCAGGGATCCGCCGAGCCGGCCAGACCGGTCGCCAACAGCGGTGCCGGGGCCGTGTTTTCTGTCTGGGTCAAACCAAAGCGGCGCAGCCACTCCACCAGGGTCTTGGCCCCCAGCTCCCAGCCCAACTGGTAAAAATGCACGTTGCAAGACCGAGCCAAAGCTTGGCGCAAGTTGAGCTCCCCATGTCCGCGCGGATCCCAGCAAGTGAGCCGGCCCAACCCCAATTGCGGTGGCGGATCCCACCAGCCGGGGCAGTGGATGGCCCGCTCGCCGGAGCTGATCCCGGTCTGCAAGGCAGCGGCGGCCACGGCGCACTTGACCGTTGAGCCAGGGCTGGCCCTGATCTGCGCAGCCTGCTCCGGCTGCCAAACCCTCGTCAGACGACCGGTGTTCAGGTTGAGGACAATGGCAAAATCGCGCGGATGGGGCAGCCCTTGCAAACCCCAGGCCACAGCAGAACCCAAGAGCCAGGCCCCACAGGTGCGGCGTTTCATCGGCTCCCCCTCCCCAGCCAAGAACGACAGGGATCCCTGTTACAAAAATTCGGAAATCGCAGCCTTCTCACGGACTAGGGTAATCTGAAGTGCAGGTCAATGGAGAGAACCCTCATGGCGATTCAGCGTGGTGCCAAAGTCCGTGTGTTGCGGAAAGAATCCTACTGGTATCGGGATGTGGGAACGGTTGCGGCGGTGGATACCAGCGGCATTCTTTATCCGGTGATCGTCCGCTTCGACAAGATCAACTACTACAACATCAACACCAACAACTTCCGCGAAGATGAGCTGGAGGTGCTGGAAGCTCCCAAAGCCAAGGCCAAAGCCACCCCGGCTAGCTAAACCAGGGGGAGTTCTCATCGCCGGGAGCTGTGTTGCTTGAGTGAGGCGTTCTGTGCCGGAACTGCCAGAAGTTGAGACGGTTCGGCAAGATTTGCAGCGCCTCACCCTGGGGCCGCGGATACTGGCAGTGGAGGTGCTCCTGACGCGCACCATTGCCTATCCGGCAAAGGAGATTTTTGGGCAAAGCTTAATCGGCGCCTGTTTTACCCAGTGGCAGCGGCGAGGCAAATATCTTTTGGGATCCCTAGATTCCGGAGCGGTTCTGGGTGTGCATTTGCGCATGACCGGGCAATTGCTCTGGGTTCAGGGATCCGAGCCTTTGCCGGCCCATACCCGCGTCCGGCTGCGCCTGGAGCGGGGGTGGGAGCTGCGCTTTGTAGATCTGCGTACCTTTGGCCAGATGTGGCTGGTGCCCGCCGGGGTGGAGCCGGAGACGGTGATCGCCGCTCTGCAGAGCTTGGGGCCGGAGCCGCTGTCGCCGGCCTTTTCAGAAGCCTATTTCCAGGCGTCCTTGCGGAAGAGCCGGCGCCCCATCAAAACCGCCCTGCTGGATCAGTCGCTGGTGGCGGGGGTGGGCAACATCTACGCCGACGAGGCCCTGTTTCTGAGCGGCATTCACCCCTTGACGCCCGCCTTGCAGCTCTCCGACTCTGCCAAGGCACGCCTGCGGGAAGCTTTGATCGAGGTGTTGCGGGTCGGGCTGGAGCAGCGGGGCACCACCTTGCGGGATTACCGGGATCTGCGTGGGCTTAACGGCAACTACCAAGGGCAGGCATGGGTGTACGGTCGAGAAGGGGATCCCTGTCGCCTCTGTGGCACCCCCATTCAGCGGATCAAGCTGGCGGGCCGCTCAGCCCACTTTTGCCCCCACTGCCAGCCACTTCCAGGCCAGGTTGAGACTTGATGGCGTATCCCCCGTAAGCAGCTATAGTTCTAGGTTGATCCCCAGCTCCCCTCTCCCTCTGGGAGAGGGGCTGGGGGTGGTCGCGTGAGCGGCGCGGAGCGCTTGGGCACCTCTGGGAGAGGGGCCGGGGGTGAGGGAGGGATCCCAGTGAAAAAAATGGCATGGCCCCAGTTCTGGGTCGGTCTCCTCGGCGGGGTGGTCGGGATGCCGGCGGTTCCTGTTTTTGCCCAACTGGAGTTGGACGCCCAACTGGGCCGCTCTCAAGTCGTTTTTCCCGGCAAAGATTGCCCCGCCTGCGACCTGACAGGAGCCGAGCTGCCGGGAGTTGATTTGCAGGGGGCCAACCTGAAAGAAGCCATCCTCAGGCAGGCCAACCTACAAGCTGCCGACCTCTCCCAGGCAATCCTCAACTTGGCCGATTTGCGCGGCGCCAACCTGAGCGGTGCGGAGCAGGGCGGAGCTTTTTTGTGGGAAGCCGATCTCAGCCAGGCCAACCTGCAGCAGGCCAATTTCACAGGAGCCAATCTTCAGGTGGCCAACCTCAGCGGCGCTGATTTGCGAGGGGCCATTCTCGCCGGCGCCGACCTGACAGGAGCCACCTTGCGCCAGGCCGATCTGCGTGGGGCCGATCTACGCGGCGCTTTTTTGGAAGAAGCCGATCTGACGGGCGCTCTGTACAATGCCCAAACCCGGCTGGATCCCGCCTTCAACCCCAGTGCCTGGGGCATGGTCTTTGTGAAAAACTAACTCCCCTCTCCCTTTGGGAGAGGGGTTGGGGGTGGTCGCGTGAGCGGCGCGGAGCGCTTGGGTTGACTCCCTTTGAGAGAGGGGTTGGGGGTGAGGGCACGTTATCCGGGATCCCTCTTGTGGGCAGAATGAACTCAGCCCTCTCATAGGCTGGGATCCCCTGCCATGAGTTCTCCTGTCCGCGTCCTTATCGCCGATGACCATCCTCTGTTTCGGCTGGGGCTGAAGTTTGCCCTGCAAGCGCAAGGATTCGAGGTGGTGGCGGAAGCCGAGACGGGATCCCAGGCCGTTGAGTACTGTCGCCGTTGCCCCGTCGAGGTGGCCATTTTGGATGTGCGTATGCCCAATGGGGACGGGATCGCCGCCTGCCAACAGATTGCCGAGCTGGGCCTGCCGGTGGTGGTGGTGATGATGACTACTTTTCAGGAGCCGGCCTTGATCGAGTCAGCGCGGCGGGCTGGGGCCAAAGGCTACCTCTCCAAAGAAACCGATCCGGCGGAGCTGGCCCGCGTTATTCGGCAGATCTTGGCCAACCCCGACCGAGACTGGTTGCCTGCCCGGCAGGAGTTGCCCAAGCTCACCCCCCGCGAGTTGTGCGTGCTGCAACTGATGAGCCAAGGCTTGGCCAACAAGCAGATCGCCCGCCGCCTCGGCATCAGTGTCGAGACCGTGAAAGAGTACGCCAGCGCCGCCTACCGCAAGCTAGACGCCACCGACCGCGTCACCGCCCTCCTCAAGGCACAACAACTGGGGATTTTTTGACATACTCCCCATAGCTAAAGCTAGGGGATTCTCCCAAGGTCGCCCTTTGGGATTACTGGTTCAACGACCCCACTTACTGTTTTGGGTTCCCCCTCCACAGCAGAGGTGTTGGTCTCCCCAGTCGTTCCCTCTTGCGGGGCAGTTCCACTCCATCCCCAACAGCTCCAGTGCCCCCCGCAGAATGTTAAGCGCTGCATTTTGGTCTCGACACAACACCAACCCACACCTTTCTTAAAAAAGCAAACAACTATCTGGTATCTGGAAACTGTTCACGCAGCGTTGCCAAGCAATACCAGTCATTCAGAATCCTCCCCTTTGGAACGGGGAGTAAGGGATAGCGCTCCGCGCCGCCGGCGCGTTCGCGACAGCGTTGCGTAGCCATAACGATGTCACAAACCGTTTTATTGCTATTTGAAATGGCTATATGTTAAGTCTTTGGTCAAGGTTCGCCGCGCGAAAAGAAGAGGTTAAGATCGGCTTGTAGCGTGTTCAAACTGCCTATGTCTGCCCGATCCAAGTCCAAAGTAGAAGCCCCCGCCAAGGGAATGGATCCCGGCCAGTTTACCGAAGCTGATGTGGCCGCAATTGCAGAGCGGTTGGAGCGCAATGACTACCCAACTGTCTTTGGCTGCTTGGAAGACTGGCATGCCCTTCGAGCCATTGCCTTTTATGCTCCCAGCTTGGTGGCTCCCTATGCACACCTATTGGAGTGGGAAGTGGATGAAGATTAGGGCTGCCCTCGCAGTTCTGAAGGGATCCTGGTGTTCAGGCTGAGGGGGGAGGAGGACTTCCGTCAGAAATCTGCTTGCGAATTAGGTAGCGTACTTCCTCAAGGAGGATGTTGAACCTTTGATCCGTTTCCGCTTGACGTTGGTTGATGGCCTGCATAGCCCGTTCGTGCTCTTGTTGTAGAGCGGTGAGAGTAATCAGAGCTTGAGTCACTTCTTCTGCCCATTCGGCAAGATGGGCCAGGTCAGAGCGGGTCTCGCTGACAACCTGCTGTAGCTCTCGCAAGCTTTGAGCCTGGGCAGCAGCTTGTTCGGCAGACTCAGCGCGGCTGGCCTGGATGGACTGATGCAGCTCCTGGATTTCCC
>NZ_JANSJI010000205.1:0-14406 GCF_047462475.1 Synechococcus sp. H55.11 | reverse complement strand
GCTCGGCAGACTCAGCGCGGCTGGCCTGGATGGACTGATGCAGCTCCTGGATTTCCCGCAGGCGGGCGGCATTCTGCTCGGCAGACTCAGCGCGGCTGGCCTGGATGGACTGATGCAGCTCCTGGATTTCTCGGCTGTTGGCAGCAACCTGTTCGGCCGTCCAAGCCAGCAGTTGCTCCACCCGATCTAAGCGGTCTTGACTCTGACTGTTCACCCGGACGCTCCGCCTTGCGAGTTAAAGTTAATCAACGCGCTCAGGCAATTATAAGCAAATCTCTGCCAACTTCGAGCTAAACTCGACCAAACAAAACAGGTGGCATTGTCAAGCCATAGAGCGAGCTGCTACTCCCAGAGCCGCCGAATAGGAGAGCGATGCAGCAACCGATGAGCCTCAGCCAGCAACTCTGGGATCCGCAGATGCTCTGGACAGCGGGGTAAACAGTCGCCGCATTCGGTACAGCGGTCGGCAGGCAAGCCCGGAAACCAATGTCCGGCTTGGCCAAACATGTTGTAGCGGTACTGGGCAAACTCTGTCATGTCGTGGGCAATGGCCAAGTTGCGCAGCCGCAGCACTTCGGGGATGTGAATCCCCTCTGGGCAGGGCAGGCAGGCGTAGCACTGAGCGCAGCGGCTGGATCCCAGACGCTCCTGCTCGGCTTGGCGCAACCGTTCCTGGATCCGTGGGCCCTCCACCCACCAACGGTCGGGATCCTGCAAAGCAGACAAGGCCACCTGCAACTCCTCAGGATGAGTGACACCCAAGCTGAGGGTGTGCACACGCGGATCTGCCAGCAGAAAACGATAGGCAAACTCCAAGGGGCTGAAGGGCGCACAGCACTCTTGCAGGTGTTGAGGGGGGCGATAGAGCATTCCCCCTTTATCGGCAGGAGAAATGATGAACACGCCCATATCCTGCTGGGCAGCCGCTTCCAGAGCCGGCGCATTGCGCTGTTGGAAAAAGTGATGGTGCAAATTGACAAAGTCAAAGCATCCGGTCTGGATGGCCTGCAGGATTAACTCCAGGGATCCATGGGTGGAAAACCCAATGTGGCGCACCCAGCCTTCTTGCTGGAGCTGCTTGAGAATCGGCAGCCCTTTCTGCAGTACCCACTCCAGATGTTCCGGCAGATTGATACCATGAAAGGCAAACTGATCCAAATAATCCACCCGCAGACGGCGCAGGGATGCCTGCAGCCGCTCCCGCAGACAATCGCTGGGAGTGAGCTTGCTGGTCAAAATTAACTGATGGCGTGGGAAGGGCAGAGCTGGCAAAATCTCGCCCAAGAGCGCCTCGGCGTGACCATAAGCCTGGGCCGTTTCGATGTGGTTGATCCCTGCAGCCAAGGCTGCCTCAACGGTTGCCTGAGCCTGATCCCTGGGCACATTGACCAAGCGCATGCTGCCCAGAGAAAAGGCTGAAATGAGCTGCTGGGTGCGTCCAAAGCGGCGGTAGAGCATTCCGGTTCTCGCATCCAATCGTCCCCTCGAGGCGGGAGACAGCCTCAGATTGCCGGGTACAGGCATTGTTGGGAATTGTTGCCCAGCAGTTCTGCTGCCAGCCGGATCGCCTGCTTGAGGCTCTCGGCGCGGGCCACCCCTTGGCCGGCAATATCGAAGGCGGTGCCATGGTCGGGGGAGGTGCGGATGAAAGGCAACCCGATCGTCAGGTTAACTGCCCGCTCAAAAGCCAGCATCTTCACCGGGATCAGGCCTTGATCATGATAGAGAGCCAAGTAGGCATCGGCCACGGCTGGGGATCCTTGGCCGTGCCAGGCTTGCGCGGGAGCCAGCCACATGGTGTCAGGGGGAAGCGGCCCCCAGATTTGGGCGTGGGGATAGGTGCGCAGCAGCTCGGTCAGCCATTCTTTTTCCTCAGATCCCAGTTGACCCCGTTCGCCGGCATGGGGATTGAGGCCGGCCACCGCGATCACGGGATCCGGGATCCCGAAGGTGTGGCGCAGGGATCCCACCAGCAAGTCCAACTTTGTGCGCACTAAGTCTGGGGTCAGCACGGTGGGCACTTGGCCAAAGGGAATGTGGGTGGTGGCCAGCAAAACCCGCATCTGCCAACTGCTGTGGGGGGAACGGGCGACAAACATCATCCCGTAGCGTTCAGCTCCGCTCAGTTGGGCCAACACCTCTGTTTGGCCGGGGAAGCGGTAGCCGGCTCGATGCCACAGATATTTGGCGATGGGCGCTGTCACGATCCCCTGAAACTCACCCCCCAGCGTCTGTTCGATTGCCGTTTTCAGGTATACAAAACTGGCCGCCCCACCCTCGGCATCCCCTCGACCAATACGGCCAGACTGTAACCGAAAGCCTGTGTCGCATTCCAGCATTGGGATCCCTGCCGGATCGGCCAAGGTAGCCGCACACCTCTCCCTCAGTAGGCAGTGGGTAGCTTCCAAAACCTGCCGATCGCCCACCACGGTAATCCGCGCACAGGCCCGCACCTCAGGCTCTGCCAGCGCCTTGAGCACAATCTCCGGCCCAATTCCCGCAGGATCCCCCAACGTCAGGGCCAGTTTGGGCAGTGACAGGCTCATCAGGTCTTCTCTCGACAAGACAGGCGCTCCTTTTTCTTTTCTTGCCAATTCCTAGAGATCCCCCAAAAAGGGGGATACGTTAATCCATTCTGGCCCTAGGCCCGCCAGCAGGCTTTCTTCTTTCCGCTTCCAATTTCTAGAGAGCACGCAGAAAGCTGAAGCAGGACATTACCGCCGCAACCATCCAAGTTCCCGAAGAACGTTAGATTTTTGAGATTTTTGTTGCCAATTGATTGCGGATCCCTGGCAAAGGATTGACTGAGCAGGGGATTCGTTAGAGAGTATTTTCACCGGCTCGGCCGTCTGTACTTTGTCGCAGTTGTTGGCTGCTCTGATAGTCTTGACCGAGTAGGCACTTGTAAAGAGCTTTCCACCTATGGCCGACCAGGTATCCAAATCTGCTTGGAGGATCCGTTCCCTGCTGCTGCCCCTGTTGGCGGGGGCTGCCCTCGGCTGTGGGGGGAGTGGCAGCAGCTCTCCGTCTCTTTCGCCACCGGCTGGGGAGCCTGTCATCCTAAGAGTGGATCCGGTCAGGGGCCCCTTCACCAAGCTGGCCGATGCAGTTGCGGAAGCGCAGCGGCTACAGAGCGCCACAGCGGGGCTAGAGGTGCTGATCCAGATCTTGGGGACGGGCAGGGAAACTTTGCAAAGCAACCTGGCCCTGGATGGGGGCGACGGCACCAATGGCGGGCGCATTCGCGTCACCAACTCCACAGCTTACGAGATCCTCACCGGCCTGTTTGACGTGATTGTAGCCAGCCAAACCAGCCTGCAGGGGGTGGACGTGGTGCTGGGGGGCGGACGGGTTCAGGTGAACGACGGCACCTTTCAGCCGCGCAAGGTCACCCTCAACGATCCCCGCTCCAACATCTTGGTCAACGGCAATGCCGCCGTCCTGGAAGGGGCTTTGGGCCAACTGGCTCAGATTCTGTGCCAGCAATTTTTGGATCCCTGTGTGCAGATCTCCGGCAATGGCCGGGTCGCGAGCGTCTCACCCATTGTCAGCAAAGCCGGTGGGGTGGGTATAGGCACTGTGCCGGGGAGCAATCCCACCCTCGAGAACAACGCGATCCTCCTGCAAGCTCTGGGAGCTTTGGCGGTTCGCTACAGCAACAACTCCGGCGGGATCTTCCGCAACAACCAGATCGAAGGGGATCCGCCTACTGCTGCGGCTGGGTTGGCGCTGCAGGCGCGGCAAAGAGACACTGGTGGCACCACCGGGATCCAACTGGATGGAGCGGGATCAGTTCCGGTCATTCAATCCAACCGGATTGTTGTGGGCAGGATAGCCGGCAGCGTCGGCATTCGCATCTTGCAAGGAACCCAGGCCCGCACCATTACCGGAAATACGTTCCTAGCTCGGGGCGAGGGCGCGGGGGTAGCCATTCAAGTAGCCCCCGGCACACCGGCGGCAGTAGTCGCCGCCTACTTGGCCGGCAACAGCTTCCAGGGGAACTTTGCTGAGAGAATCGGCGGCGGATCTGCGCCGACGCCGACAGCGACCCCTGTTCCGACTCCGAGGCCATCTCCAACTCCCCCGGTGCTCGGCACCGGCCCAATTCAGATTACTCTCACCTGGAACACTATCGATGACCTTGACCTATATGTCACGGATCCCAGGCAGCAGACAGTGTTTTTTGACAATCGGGTTATTCCTTCTGGGGGACAGCTAGATGTGGATGCCAATGCCGACTGCGTTGCCGTAACAGAAAATCCTGTAGAGAATGTTTTTTGGGCCTCCACCCCGCCCTCAGGCCTGTACCTTATTGAGGTGAGGTTGTTCCGGCGCTGTTCTCAGGTCACTGCTCCCATTCCCTTTACTGTAACAGTTCGCAAAAGCGGAAGCGCCGCACAAACCTTCAGCGGATCGGCCACCTCTCCTGGCTCTGCGAGCAGGTTTACCTTTTCCTTTCCCTAAAGTTGGCTAAGGCTGGCATCCATCCGTCCTGGACACCCCCATTCTAGTTCTTGACTCAGGGATCCAGAAAACTTTTCCCCACCTTGCAGACAAGTGAGCCGCACAAGTTCAAACAGCCATAGCGGCCACAAAACACCTTCTTGAAGCAGAGTTCTTCTCCCCTCTCCCAGGGGGAGAGGGGTCGGGGGTGAGGGACAGCAGTGCCGAGTGCAGGGGATCCCTATTCCACGGCGGCCTTGGCTGCTTTCGCCTCTTTGGCGGCTCTCATTTCTGCCAGAATCTCCTCCGGCCGCTTGCCAGCCCGTTGGGATCCGGCAGGCAGCTCATGGGGATCGATCACCCCCTTGGGCAGGTAGGCAAACTCCCGCAGCGGCGTCACCATCGGGTCTTCCGTGACCTTGGAAGGCAAACGGCCCATCGCCACCTGGTGGTAGTTGAGGTCGTGGCGGTCGTAGGTGGCTAGCTCATAATCTTCGGTAACCGAGAGGCAATTGGTGGGGCAAAACTCCACACAATTGGCACAGAAAATGCACACTCCAAAATCGATGCTGTAGCTGTAAAGCTCTTTTTTCTTCATCTCGGTGTTATAGGCCCAGTCCACCACCGGCAGGTCGATGGGGCAAACCCGAACACAGATCTCGCAGGCAATGCACTTATCGAACTCGAAATGAATGCGTCCCCGAAAGCGCTCGGAGGGGATCAGCTTTTCAAAGGGGTATTGCACAGTCACCGGGCGACGGCCCATGTGGTCGAAAACCACCCCCATCCCCTGGCCGATGTACTTGGCCGCTTTGAAAGCATCGCTTACGTATTCGCCAACTCGCTTCAGAAAAGTCATGGCCTGTTCTCTCCCTCTCTCGCTTTCTTTACTTTCATTACTTTCATTCAACCCCCGAAAACGCTTGGGAAGGCGAGTTTCAAAGCTGCCGTCAACAGCAAATTGACAAACGAGACGGGCAGCAGAAATTTCCACCCCAAGTCCAGCAGTTGGTCAATACGCACCCGCGGCAAGGTCCAGCGCAAGAGGATGGCCAAGAACACGAAGATAAAAGCCTTGACCATCGTCATGAGAATCCCTAAGACCGCCGCGCCGATCTGCAAAAAGGGGTTGTCCAACGGGATCCCAGCCCAGGCGGCGATCGTCTCCACCGGCACCACGAACGACCAGCCGCCCAAGTACAACACCGCTGCAATCAGGGAAGCCAGCAGCAAGTTGGCGTAGGATCCCAGATAAAACAGGGCAAATTTCATGCCGGAGTACTCCGTTTGGTAGCCAGCCACCAGCTCCTCCTCGGCTTCCGGCAAGTCGAACGGGATCCGCTCCGTTTCCGCCAGGGCCGAGATCAAGAAAATGACAAAGCCAATCGGCTGCCGCCAGACGTTCCAACTGAGGATCCCCAGTCCGCTCTGCTGCTCCACAATCCCCACGGTGTCCAAGCCGTTGCTCATCAGCACCACCGCCAGCACCGACAGAGCTAGGGGTAGCTCGTAGCTGATCGACTGGGCCGCCGCCCGCAGCCCCCCCAGCAGGGAATACTTGTTGTTGGAGCCGTAGCCGGACATCAACAAGCCGATGGGCTGCACGCTGGAGGTGGCGATCAGGAAAAAGACGCCGATGGCGATGTTGGAGATCAACAGGTTCTGGCCGAAGGGAACCACCAGGTAGCACAAAAAGACCGGCAGGAAAACGAGGATCGGCCCCAGCGTGAACAAAACCGGGTCGGCCAGGCTGGGCAGCACATCTTCCTTCGTCAAGAGCTTGAGGCCATCGGCAATCGGGATCAGCACCCCCTGCGGCCCGGCCATGTTGGGGCCAATCCGCTGTTGGGCCGCTGCCGAGATCTTGCGCTCCAGCCAAGTCATCACCATCACCCCTAGAGTGGCGGCGATGACCAGCAACAACATGGGTAGGGGCATCCAGAGGGCGTGGGCAGCACCTGGGCCCAAGCCCAAGTTTTGCAGGGCAGTCTCAAAGCCAAGCTGTAGGTCGATACCGGCAGTTGTCATGGGGTTGAGTAGCTCCCTAAAGACGGTGGGTCAAAAAAACCTTGGATCCCGTGCGTTAACTAAGCCTTGCCGTTGGGATCCGACTGAGGGGGACGGTGGCGGCGGCGTAGCTCCTGCTGAATGATGGCCTGGAGGCGAGCATCGGATAGCTGCTCTGCGCGGCGACGCCTTTCTTCTTGGTACTTGGCCCATTGCTTGGGGCCGATAATTGCGGCAATAGTTGCAACAATCAAGAGCGGCAGAACCAAGATCGCCCAGGCCATCGCCTTTATCCTCGCTTTCCTAGCGGTATTTTAGCGATCCACCTCCCCCATGATGATGTCGATGCTGCCCAGAATGGCGATCATATCGGCTACCTTCATGCCGCGAATGAGCTGAGGCAGCACCTGCAGATTGACAAAGCCAGGCGGACGAATTTTCCAGCGCCAGGGACAGACATTGTCGTCGCCGACGATGTAAATGCCCAGCTCGCCTTTGGCGCTCTCCACCCGCACGTAGGCCTCTCCTTTAGGGATCTTGAAGTTGGCCGAGGGTTTTTTGCTGATGAACTGGTAATCGCCTTTGTTCCACTCCGACTTTGGCCCCTCCAGCATGCGTTTGGCTTCCAGATTTTCAAAGGGGCCACCGGGCAGGGCCTTCACCGCCTGCTGGACAATTTTGCAGGACTGGCGCATCTCTTTCATACGCACCCGATAGCGGGCCAGGCAATCCCCCTCTGGGTAAACGGCCACCTCCCAGTCGAAGTCGTCGTAGCACTCGTAGTGATCCACCTTGCGCAGATCCCAGTTGACGCCGCAGGCGCGCAGCATGGGGCCGGATAGACCCCAGTTGATGGCATCCTGCTTGGAGATGACCCCCACCCCTTCCAGCCGCCGGCGGAAAATGGGGTTGTCGGTAACCAGCCGCTCGTACTCATCTACTTTGGGCAGGAAGTACTCGCAAAAATCGAGGCATTTTTCCGTCCAGCCGTAGGGCAGATCCACCGCTACGCCCCCGACGCGGAAGTAGTTGTTGTTGATGAGGCGCATGCCGGTGACGGCTTCAAACAAATCCAAGATCCACTCCCGCTCCCGCATGGCGTAGAGGAAGGGGGTTTGGGCGCCCAAGTCCGCCAAGAAGGGGCCAAACCAGAGCAGGTGGTTGGTGATGCGGGTCAGCTCCAACATGATCACCCGCAAGTAGCTGGCCCGCCGGGGCACCGGGATCCCGGCCAGTTTCTCGACGGCGTTGACGGTGATGGCCTCGTTGAACATGCCAGCGCCGTAGTCCCAGCGGGAGACGTAGGGCAGGTATTGCACCACGGTGCGGTTTTCGGCAATTTTTTCCATGCCGCGGTGCAAGTAGCCGATCACGGGCTCGCAATCGACGATGTTTTCGCCATCGAGGGTGACCAGCAGGCGCAAGACCCCGTGCATAGAGGGATGGTGCGGCCCAAAGTTGAGCAGCATCCGGTCGGTACGGGTCTCGATCATGGGCATGGGCATAGCCGACGCCTCCGCAACTGAAGAATGTTTATGGTCTGCAACATTTGCAGTATAACGGCTTTCCCGCGGTTCCTCGATCTCTCAGGCCATCAGGGATCCCAATTTTCGTCATTGAGGATCCCCTAATGGGTTCGGCTAGAGTGTTTTAAAAAAGGTAAGGAGAGGGATGGCGGCATCTGGTTCACCCCCGAATGGCTTATCTCGGCGGGAGCAACAGCATCCGCTATATGCTACCGACAGGGCTGTGCTTGATGAGCTGATGGCGCAGGCTCGGGAGAACCCTCCCTCCGATTGGGTGCTGGCCGAAGTCGCCCGTCTGCGCATCCGCTATCAAGGTTTCCCTGGCGCCTGGGATCTGCAGCAGGATTTGGATCAGATCCTGGAACAGTGGGGCCTGAGCGAAGAGGAGCTGTTTGCCCGCACCCGCCAGATCCACGCTCGCGGCCAGGTGTACGACCGCAGCTTCAGCACGCGAGATGACTGGGCCTAGGAGGCCTGGAGTTGCTCCGCAAAAACAGGATCCAGAGGCACATCCAAAGCAGCGATGACCTTGGTCCAGAAGTTCATAAAGCCGATCCAGGCCGAGAGCTCCACCAGATCTTCATCCGACCAGATGGCTTTGAGTTGGGCAAAGAAGCTATCGGTAACCACCATGCTGGGCACGGTCATGCGCTCGGCGTACTCGATGGCCAGTTTCTCCGCCTCGGTGTAGAGGGTGCTGGTGCGGGCCTGGGCCACCGCCGCAATTTTGGCCGGGCTAGCTCCGTGTTTTTGCGCCTGCAGGGTGTGGTAGGGCAGGCAGTAGTGGCGGCAGCCGTTGATCTGGGCAATGCGGATGCTGACCAGCTCCTTCAGCTCTTCGGGCAAGTTGGGGTTGTCGGTGTGCAGCGCCCCGTAAAGGTTCATCACCGCCCGCATCAGTTGCGGCTTATGGGCCATCACCTGTAGCGGGTTGAGGGCGGTGCCATAGGTTTTCTCCAGGCTTTCGTAAACCTTCTGCAGTTGCTTATCGGCTTTTTCTGGGGGAACAGGAGGGATCCGCATGGATGATCTATAAAATTGCAGCATTCTCGACTTTAGCGCGTTTGGGGGATCCGCCCAAGCCTTCCACTCCGCTGCCCTGGCTGTTTCCTCAGGGATCCCTGCTCCCGCCCAGGATTGAACTTCGAACCTTCCGGCAATTCTTGCCTGAAAAGCTTTTCCCGGTCATGGGTTGCCCAAGGATTGCTCGATGGCTTCTACCTGCTGTTGGGTGGCCGTAGCCCCTTGATTGAGGGTTTGCTGGAGCTGTTCCCGCGACTGGTAGATCTGCAGCGGCCCTCCCTGGGGGATTCCTTGCTGGGCGGCCTCAGGGCTGGCCTGTTCCGGCCTCGGCTCTGAACCGAGCGGGTTGCGATAGAGGCGGTTCACAACCAAAAAGCCCACCAGCACCACGGCAGTTGCCACCAAAAGTCGAACCATACCCGGATCCCTTGCGAGCACCTGGTTCTAAAATGCCCAAAAAGAGCCTCAGGTATCAGAGGTCGGGCACAATGGTGCAGACTGCTCAGCCGGTACGGGTTGGCATTGGCGGCCCGGTGGGATCCGGAAAAACCGCCCTGGTGGAAAAGCTCTGTCTGGCGCTGCGGGATCACCTGTCTTTGGCCGTGGTGACCAACGATATTTATACCCGCGAAGATGCCGAGTTTTTGGTGCGGGCCAAGGCGCTGGAAGCGGAGCGGATCATCGGCGTGGAGACCGGCGGCTGTCCCCACACGGCCATTCGGGAAGACGCCTCCCTCAACCTCGATGCCATTCAGGAGCTGGAGCGCCGCTTCTGTCCCCTGGATCTCATCCTGGTGGAATCGGGGGGGGATAACTTGGCAGCCACCTTCAGCCCAGAGCTGGTGGATGCCTGCATCTATGTTATTGACGTGGCCGAAGGGGACAAGATCCCGCGCAAGGGGGGGCCGGGGATCACCCGCTCTGACCTGCTGGTGATCAACAAGATCGACCTGGCGCCCTACGTAGGGGCAGACTTGGGGGTGATGGAACGGGATGCCCGCCGCATGCGGGGGGACAGGCCTTTTGTCTTCACCAACCTGCGCACGGGCGAGGGGCTGGAGCAGATCCTGAGCTGGCTGGAGCGGGAGGTGCTCTTTCGCTCCATCCAGGCCGATTCTCCCTCTGTGAGCCACCTGTGAACTTCGGCAAGGCCCTCTTGAAGATCAGCCGCCAAGGCCAACAGACTCGCATTTGGGAGTATTCTCAGGCCCCCCTGCAATGGCTGGGATCCCCGGGTGAGCCGCCACTCTATTACCTACGCAACCCCAATGGTGGACTGCTGGGCGGGGATCGCCACCACATCGCCATCGAGCTGGGGGCAGGCGCAGCGCTGGAAATTCGCACCCAAGGGGCAACCCGCCTCCACCCCGGCCTGAGCCGGCAACAGGCCAAGGTCAAGCTGGCTCCCACCAGCCAACTGATCTGGATCCCTCACCCGACCATTCTGGGCGCAGGAGCAGACTTCCGCCAACAGGTGCAGATCGAACTGGATCCCAGTGCCCGACTGGCCTATGCCGAGATCTGGACAGCCGGGCGGCTGGCCATGGGGGAATGCTGGCAGTTTCGGCGCCTTTCCAGCAGCTTGCGGGTTTGGGTCGCTGCCGGGATCCCCGCCTCCACAGACGGGAGCAAACTCTGGCTGCAGGAGCACCTAGACCTGCGCTTTCCCCACCAGCATATCTCCGCCGCGTCGGTGCTGGGATCCCATCTCTGCTGGGGATCCCTGTACTTACTGGGGGATTGGCCAGAGCCGGAGTGGCCGACGGATACGCACCACTGGCTGCTGCGGTCGCCGGATCCCGTCTGTCAGGGCTGGATCTTGCGCCAGGTGGGACCCCAGGCAGAGGCCATCTGGCAGCAGTTTGGCCAAGTTGTGCAACAGCTTGCCCCGGCCAAGAGAAGCTCAAGCCAGGGGTGGTAGGCTAGGGCTGGCTTAGCCCAACCCGTTGCACGAGATCATGAACGCCGCTCGACGCATTATCAGACGTTCCGTCCGCAAGGGGCGAAGCCGCTGGCTCCTCCTCTACGAAAAAGGAATGGCCCTGCTGGCTTTGGGCAACCTGTGCTTGGTGCTCTTCGACCTCAGCTACGTGCCCTGGCGAGACTTCTGGCTCCAGGGGCGGGTGCAGATCTTCGGTGCCTTTGGCCCTCCCATTCCCTTGCCCATCCTCTCCCAACAGACCAGCCGCTCCCCGGTAACCGACCTATACGACCCGGTTAAAGGCATTGAGCCCAACCCGGAAACCCAGCGCTACTTGGCCCTGGTGGATGAGCTGCGCCAGGTCACCCTGCGCTTTGGGGTGGAGTCGGAAGCTGCGGCACCGATCCTGGCCCGCCTGCGGCAACTGAGCGACGAGATGATCGAGACCAACCCCTTTCAGGCCGCCAACAAAACCGGCCAGTTTGTGCGCATCCTCAACTTGATGCGGGAGCACATCCCCGAAGCCGACTCGGCCAGGGCTGCCTTCGCCCGCTTCTGGACTGCCGAATACTTGGCCAGCGTCGATCCCAAAGACGGGATCGAATTTTTCCAGGCCCGCCTGCGCCCCCTCTTCGAGACCAATTACTCCCGCCCCATCGGCGAGAGCGGCAACCCGGTGGACTTTTTCCCCCTGCTGGACCTTCCCTTTGCCTTGCTGTTTGGGCTGGAATTTGTGCTGCGCACGGTGGCCATCAGCCGTCGCTACACCGGCGTCAATTGGCTGGATGCCATGCTCTGGCGCTGGTACGATGTGCTGCTGCTGCTGCCCTTTTGGCGCTGGCTGCGGGTAATCCCCGTTACCATCCGGCTGGGACAGGCGCAGTTGCTGGATCTGGAGCGGGTTCGCGCTCAGGTGAGCCAAGGCTTTGTCGCCAACTTCGCCGAAGACCTGACCGAGGTCATCGTCGTGCGGGTGATCAACCAAATCCAGGCATCCATCCAGCGGGGATCCCTGCCCCTGTTGCCGGCAGCCGATCCCTCCCGCAGCTACATCGACCTCAACGAGATCAACGAGCTGGAAGCCATTGCCAACCTGGTTTTTCGCACCGTCCTCTACCGCGTCCTGCCCCAGGTCCAGCCGGAGGTGGAGCAATTGCTCCGCTACAACCTGGGTGGCCTGCTCAAACAACTCCCCGCCCTGCAAACCCTGGAACGGCTGCCCGGCCTCGGATCCCTGCCCGGCCAACTGACGGAGCGCCTGGCCAGCGAGCTGACCACCACCACCTATAAAACCTTGACCAACAGCTTCGAGGATCCCGTCGGCTCCCAGTTGGCGGCCCAACTGTTGCGGCGCTTTGGCGAAGTCTTGGCCAACGAACTCACCCAGCAACATGTGCTGGAGGAAATTCGCTCCCTGTTACAGGACTTGCTGGAAGAGATCAAGATCAACTACGTGGAGCGCCTCTCCCACGAAGATCTGGAGGAAGTGATGGAGCAAACCCGCAAGCTGCGGCAAAAAGCTCAACAACTGCAGCAAGCCCGCAGCGCGTAGGAGTGGTTGACGAGGTTGCGCCGGTTCAGTAGGATAATGTTTCTAGTCCGGGCGAGTGGCGAAACTGGTAGACGCACCGCACTCAAAATGCGGCGGGAAACCGTGTCGGTTCGAATCCGACCTTGCCCATGCCCTCGAGCTGCTAGGCTGCAGGTATTACCCAGCAGATAATAGATAAAGACTTTGGGGTTCAGATGGGATCAATTGGTAGGGATCCGCCTGGTTAAGCTCTCGACAGAGGTGAGCAAAAGACTGGAGACTTTCAAGGCGCTCCGCGAGCTCGCTGAGGGTGTCTAGGTATTCGGCTAAAGCCGCTTGGGAAAGGTACCAAGACTTGTCCAGCTCTTGGAAGTAGGTCATCTGGAACTCGACAGAAAGATTCTTTTCCCTAAGGAAGCGCTGCTCCGGTGTAAGCGCTCGATCAAATGGGGAAAGACGAGCAATGCGCTGGATGCGTTCGCTAGAGATGTGGCCAGCAAAGCCGGGAGCTGTGTACGTATAGGCCGTCCGGAGCTGAGGTCGATCCGCTGGCAAGAGAGCTGCACACCACCTTTCGCTTAGTTCCCGGAAACGAGGAACCTCAAAGTCCAGGGCATCGACGGCATCTTGCAGGTACCCATGCTTAAGCAGAAGCTGGGATTCCGCCGCTAGGGAAACTGCCCAACCCTTGAGGGCAATATCGCCAAGCAGTAGGCAGTGGGCCTGGCGCTCAACAGGGATCTGATGGGCTTGGTCGGAGAAAAAGATGCGGGCTTCCGCTAGCGCCTTAAGGGCATCGCGAGGAGAAGCCTCAGGGAATCGGTGCAAACTAACCAGCTCTGCCTGCAGCTTAGCAAGACTTTGAATGAAAAGAGCACGATGCAAATTGGAGATAGCCAACAGAATTTCGGCTCTACTCTGAACGGCCAAAGCTTGCAAATAGGCCAGTTGGCCAGAAAGTGCATCTAGCTTTTGCTGGATGTCTTGGATCCCTTCCCTAACAATCTTTTCTAGGCAGGCAATAGAGTCTTGCAACTGATTCAGGCGGAAATGCATGTAGGTAAAGCCAATAGCGCTAACCCCCAGGTTTAAAACGCTAGCGCCAGCAGCTACCTGAGAAAGCCCCAAAATCTTGGTGG
This sequence comes from Synechococcus sp. H55.11, assembly GCF_047462475.1. Lineage (NCBI taxonomy): Bacteria > Bacillati > Cyanobacteriota > Cyanophyceae > Synechococcales > Synechococcaceae > Synechococcus > Synechococcus sp. H55.11. Next base: position 816 of record NZ_JANSJI010000205.1, on the reverse strand, counting down.
CAGTCTGCTGCAAAACCTCAAGCTTTCGATGAGTGGCTTGGTGACCAAGGGCATTAATCACGGATTCAGGAGATACCGGCGCATTCATCAGCAAGCTGGTCAGGCCAGGAGCTTCGGCCAAATGCTTGACGATGCGACCCGTGGCAGCTTCTCGAACAACGCCACCGTAGCGAACCAGGGATCCATCCAAAAGCCCGCTGACAATCGAAGGAGAAGCAAAAAGGAGAGTTGGAATGAGCATGACTTACGCTCCCAAAGTTCCGGTCACACAAGGTAGAAATCCTTGTTGGCAAAGGAGTTTAAATGTAATGGGGGGGAGATCCAGACAATCTTTGCTTTACTGCATAGAGCCAGAAACGCATCCCTTCGCTCAAGAGGACTCGCATCTTTGCGAAGTCCAGGAAGCTCCTCGTCAGCTTCGAGAGCCACTAGATAAAAAGCACTTTCATCATTGAGATTTTCAGACGGAAACTTCTCGACTTCCTCTTTCAGAGCCTCAAACTCTTTCTGTGTGCCTCTCCAGATATACTTTGAGTTTTTATACAGAAGCTCACACGCATTCTTCTCTGTTATTTTTTGTCCGGGAGAAAGGTGAGAAAAGTATTCGCGAAACTGGCTAGCCCTCGAGGCTAGCACGACCCAACTTTCGCGTTCGGAAGGCTTGGGTTCGGGCAAATTTTCTGCAAGCCTAAGTTCTGCAAGCCCAAGTCCAGCAGCTGCTCCAACAGCAGCCCCTATTGGTCCTCCAATAGCACCACCAACGATAGCTCCAAGTCCTACAGCAGCTAATTTAGCAAGAAGCTCTCCCTGCTCTTT
>NZ_JANSJI010000204.1:0-1107 GCF_047462475.1 Synechococcus sp. H55.11 | reverse complement strand
TGGAGCAGGAGCTGAGCGCTTACCTGGATTGAGGACTACCCTTTCTGCCGCTCAACCTCGAAATCCCGTTTGGTATGTCGCGGGATCAACTCCAGCCGATCAATGTCGTCTCGCCAACTGGGGGGAACTCTGCGAAAACACAGGCCAAACAGCTCGTGGGCTAAGGCGATCCGTTCTTTGTCAATATGCAGGTAAGCCTTGCCGAATAACCCGTCTACCATCCACAGCTCTATCGCCCAAAGGAGCGGTATGAGCAGGTTAAGCAGCAGATTCATCCTCAGTCTCATCCCCAAGCCCTCTCCCTTGCCGCAGCCGGCTGTGACCTCTGCTGCCTGGCTTGCTCTCTTGAGTGCCGGCTTGAGTGGGGCTGCTCTCTGTTTGGCAAGTTTGGCCCCTTGGAATGCCCTCAGCCCGGCCCGAGGTTTGAATGATGTGGCCAGCAAAACGGCTGTTGTTGGCACCCCTCAGTTGTCCGGCAACGCGGATCCTTCTTGGGCGGCCTCCTCCGTCCCCCAGATGGGCAACGCCTCGGAGATGAGGATCTCCCCTTCTAAAGACTTCTTGAAGCCTTCCCCAGAGCAGATCGACCGCTTCGCCCGCGCTCTTCTGGCGGTGCAGCCCCTTCTGGCGGCCACCCAAATCGTCTGCAGCAGGCCAACGGCAGCGAGGAACGTCGGCAAATTGAACAACAGTTTGAAACCGCAGCCGCCAAGGTCATCGCCGCCCATCAACTGACCCCAGAGGACTATCACCGCATCTCTGCCAGCGCCCAGTCGGATCCGGGTGTAGCAGCCGCAGTCACCGCAGCCGTGCGCCGCTGGATGTCGCTCTAGCCCGACAAGACCCTGGCCTGCAGGCGGGAGGAGAAAACTTCGTAAATAACCGTCAAAGGTTGGCCTCGGTGCAGCAAAAGATAATGCCTAGCCCAGAAAGGGCCAGGACACTGCAGCAGCCGGGCAATCGGGTCTGTCTCACCATAGTAAAGGCCGCGCAGATCGCGAAAGGTCTCCAGTTTTTCTTGGATTAGATTTTGGCCAATGGGCAAATCGGGATGGGGCAAGTATCGAGCCAGATGGTCGGAGTTCCACCAAGAGGTGGCATAGAGCA
>NZ_JANSJI010000203.1:0-1108 GCF_047462475.1 Synechococcus sp. H55.11 | reverse complement strand
GAGCCCCATCCCCAAGATTTTGGCTATTTTGGTGATGCGAGGCTCTCTCCCGGTGGTCTCTATGCTGAAATCTTCGCCTGGTCGCCAACTGCTCTCACTTGGGATCCTCCTGCTGTCGGCAGGGGGCATGTTGTGCTTGTCCCCTCGTTTATCTTCTGCTTTGGCCAACGAACAAGCGGTTCCCGAAGCGGAGCTGGCGCTGCAGCCGCTTTTGCCGCCGGGATCGCGCATCCTCCGCTCCCGTCGGCTGAGCGACACAGAAGCCGAGATCTGGGTGGAGTCGCGCGGCGGCAGCAGCCCTGTAGTTATGCGGCTCAACGCCTCAGGCCGTTGGGAACAGGATATGAACGCTACTCTGGCGCGGGGAGCCAGCCAGATGCAGGCTCTTGCCCGGCAACAAACGGCGAGCCTGCCCGAAGGCTTTGGCCAAACTGCTCCCGACCAACCTCCGCCGGTGCCTTCTCTTCTGCAGGCTACCCAAGCTGCCTCTAGCCTGATCCCACCGGTGGATCGGGAGCAGGAAACCCAGCGGGCCTTAAGTGGGGCCGGACGGGCGGATCCCTTTGTGCCCCAAAACGTGCGTGCCCCTGAGCCGACCCTTGATCTGCCACCTCTACCTCCGCCTCCGGAACTGCCGCCGCCCGGCAATGGTGGCGAAGTGCCCGTAGCAGTGGTCACCCCGCTCCCGACGCCCACTCCCGACCCGGCGGCCTTTGCCCGCAGCGTGCAAGTTTCTGGGGTTGTCCAAATCGGCGGTGAATCCTTTGCGCTGGTTTCCGGTCCAGGCGTGATCCCTTCTGTGGTGCAGGCCGGGCAGAACTACCAAACTGCCAAAGTGGCCGGAGTATCGGTGCCAGAGCGACGGGTTGTGCTCTCGGAAGGAGGCGAGACCGTCGTGAAGACAATGCAAGACACCACTGTGATTGTGGGTGCGCCCTAGCCGTGGCTATTCCAGAGCCCAGCGGTTTGATCTACTCTCCCGCCTCTGGGCAAGGGATTTTTCCAAAGTCAATTCTAACTCCCCTCTCCCTCTGGGAGAGGGGTTGGGGGTGAGGGTGCCTCTGGGAGAGGGGTTGGGGGTGGTCGCGCTAGCGGCGCGGAGCGCTTG
>NZ_JANSJI010000202.1:0-1114 GCF_047462475.1 Synechococcus sp. H55.11 | reverse complement strand
AGTTGGATCGCGCCGCCACTTACCCAGAGCGGGAAGCCCTGATGGGTCTGGAGGGCCATTGTGCCCGCATCTATTACCAAGCTCTCCAGCACTGCTTCTCGCCCGAGTGGAACTTCAGAGGTCGCAACCGCCAGCCGCCCCTCGACCCGATTAACGCGCTCCTCAGTTGGGGCTACGGGGTGCTGCTGGCACGGGTGTTCCCGGCAGCCGTCATGGCCGGCTTGGATCCCTACCTGGGCTTTTTCCACACCAATTTGCCCTATCGCCCCAACCTAGTGCTGGATCTGATGGAAGAGTTTCGGCCCTTGGTAGTGGATTGGGCCGTAATCCAGCTCATCAAGGCTGGCCTGCTCACCCCGGAAGATTTCGAGCCGTCGCCGGATGGGACAGGCGTATGGCTGGGATCCCTGGCCAAAAAGCTGTTTTTGGGTGAGCTGGAGCGCCGCTTCCGCCAGCCGTTGCTCTATCCTCCCCAGTCGCGTCGCCTAGCCCTGAGCCAAATTGTGCTGGAGCAAGCCCGCTGGCTGGGCCGTTGCCTGGTGAGCGGCAACCTGGAGTACGAAGCAATGGAGCTGCGCTGATGCTGTGGTTGGTTTGCTACGACGTGGTGGACGATAAGCGCCGACACCAGTTGGCCAAGTGCCTGGAGCAGTGCTGCCAGCGAGTGCAACGCTCCGTTTTTGAATGCCCCCTGGACACTGCCGAGCTGGAAGAGAAGCTGGAAAAGTCGTGGCTGCCTCTGCTCAACCTCCAGGAAGATAGCCTGCGGGCCTACCCTCTGGATGCCAGCGCCAAACAACGCACCAAGGTCTTCGGGGGGCCTCCCCCCTACGAGCCGCCGGACTACCTCATTTTTTGAGGTTCTCAGCTCGGCCAAAATTGTAAAGTTTTGTGCGCAATCCGTCGGGGCGAGCCATCGCTAGCTTTTCTTTGCCGGCGCCAGTTTTTAAGAGGGATCTAATAGCTTTTGCCGGGATTGGCGCGAAAATGTAGCATAATGCCCCTAAAAGAGCGAATTCTCCGACTTGCGCTTATTTGCCAAAGCGATGTTAATATCTGTGTCGGGAAGTCTCCGTACTCCCTCGCAAACGCACCTTGAAAACCGCATGAGTTC
>NZ_JANSJI010000201.1:0-1117 GCF_047462475.1 Synechococcus sp. H55.11 | reverse complement strand
CATTCTCTACGGTCTAGTCCGGCCCGACGCTGGCAAGATTTTCCTGGACGGGCGACCAGTCACGATCCATTCCCCACATCAGGCTATTGAGCTTGGCATTGGCATGGTGCATCAGCATTTTATGCTTGTGCCGACGCTCACCGTTGCCGAGAACGTGATCCTAGGGACGCGTCCGCTCTTATCGCTGCGCCGTCTACGCGAGTCCGTGATGTGGGACCGCCGCGCCATTGAGCGGCGAGTCGGCGATGTGGTGCAGCGCTATGGGCTGAAAATCAATCCAGGCGCACGTGTCGCGTCGCTTAGCGTAGGCGAGCAGCAGCGCGTTGAGATCGTCAAGGCGCTCTATCGAGGCGTCAACCTGCTGATTCTCGATGAACCGACCGCCGTGCTCACCCCGCAGGAGACGACTGAACTTTTCAAGACGCTGCGCAGCTTCGCCGCCAGTGGCCTGTCAATTATTCTGATCACCCACAAACTGCATGAAGTGATGGAGATCAGCGACCGTGTTACCGTGCTTCGTGATGGCAAGGTTGTCGGGCGCCGCACCACGTGTGAGACCGACATGCATGAGCTAGCCGGGCTGATGGTCGGCCGTGATGTGCGTCTCACGGTGGAGAAGACGCCTGCGCGTCCTGGTGCGCCGGTGTTAATGATTGAGAATCTCACCGTTGTTGATGACGAGGGTCGACGGCTGCTTGATAACCTCTCATTGCAGGTGGCGGCCGGCGAGATCTTAGGGGTGGCAGGCGTCGACGGCAACGGTCAGCGTGAGTTGGCGCTGGCGATCATCGGCATTCTGCGTCCCACAAGTGGCAAGATCATCGCCAATGGACAATCGCTGATCGGTCGCACGCCGCGACAGATCGCTGACGCTGGCGTGCGTCACATTCCCGAAGATCGCCAGCAGATGGGGTTGATCCTGGAATTTTCGGTAGCCGACAACTTTGTGCTCAAGGCATTTGATCGCCCACCGTACACTATTCACGGGCTGTTGCAGCCCTCTGCTATCATTGCTTACGCCCAAACCTTGATTGAACGTTTCGATGTGCGCACGCCGTCGCCGACGCTGCCGGTAGCGAATCTTTCCGGTGGCAACCAGCAGAAGGTAGTGTTAGGC
>NZ_JANSJI010000200.1:0-1072 GCF_047462475.1 Synechococcus sp. H55.11 | reverse complement strand
GACGGTCCGGCTGGTGCCATGTGCCTTGGGCGTGCTGCGCACATAGCCCATAGGTAGCTCGAGTCTATCTGCGAGCCAGGCCGCCCAGCTAATGCCTCCCGTAGCCACGCCAACTATACCCCGGAAGTTTAGCCCCCTCTCTGCCAGCCTTTGCCCAAGCGCTTCTACGAGCGCTTGCCGCAGGGCTGGATAGGCCAGACATTGCCGGAAATCCAGATACACAGGACTCAGCCGGCCCGACGCCCATCGAAAAAAGGGCGCTTCCTCTCTTAGCTGGACAATTCGCTCCCGCAGGAGAGCCTCGTACAGGGCTTCCACCCTGCGAAGATACAGGCGAAGCCTGGCAGACTAAGGGGGCCTTCTGGGGAGGCTAACGCTCGTCTCCTGGTCTTCCCGCTCTGCAAGGCTTTCTCAGCCCGTCAGGAGCCGCTGGAGTAGAAGCTTTACCGGATACTGCCAGCGCACACGCCCCCTGTCTTTCTCGATGTAGAAAAGCCAGAGGCTGCTGGGGAGGCGCTCTATGAGGTAGGGCATGAGGCGTTCTAAGTGGGGGTAGCGCTGGACTTTTCGGTAGAGGCGAGCCCCCTGAAGCCGGTACAAAAAGCGGTCCTGGGCCAGGAGATGCGTCCCCTCTATGTAAAAAGCTGCTATCCGCGTAACCACGAGGGCGGGCGGAAGGCGAAGATAACCATCTACGATATGGAGTTCTGGCACCCGGGCCAGGAAGTCCATGGAGTCCCGATAGGCGGCTATGTAAAAGGGCCTTAGCCACCGCATGAAGGGCGGCGTGTAAAAAAGGCCATTTGCGATGCGGCCTGAGGCCAGCAAAGTGCTATTTTCCCGCCAGGTGAGGTTGGGTGCAAAGCGAAAGGCGGCTTGCATGTCGCCGCTGAAGGTTCCTCTTAGACCCAGGGCCCTCAGAGCAGGCACCTGGGTAATGCCGCTTTCCGCAAGCACGCCCTCTATCGGTATACCATCTGTGCGGACCTGCCAGGCAGCCATATAACAGCTGCTATCCCGCGCATCCAGCATGCCCCACCCCTCTACTGCCCCTGTGACTTATTCCCCTCTA
>NZ_JANSJI010000199.1:0-1117 GCF_047462475.1 Synechococcus sp. H55.11 | reverse complement strand
CCATAAGCCGCTTGCTCGCTTGGGGGAGAAGGGGGACGCAAGGAGGTGAGGGCGACACGGCGCACCTGCCCGTTCATGCCCGCGCGGGGAGAATTGCCCCTGCCGCAGGGATTCCGTGTTGGGGCGCCGATTGTCTTCGTTTTCGGAAAGTATGCCCCAGCGATTGGTAAGTGTCTTTGCGTTGGTTTTTCGACAGCTCCCCCCTCCTAACCTCCCCCGTAGACGGGGGAGGAGCCGCGTCTCCCTCCCCGCCTGCGGGGAGGGTTGGGGTGGGGGCAATGTTTAAATCTCTACGCACAGGTACTTATCACAAGCCCTGTACCAGCACGAGCCGAGCAATCCGCTCGCCAATCACTTCCAGCAGCGCCTCGTCCGATTCGTCGAACGCGCCGACCTCTGTGCCGTCCACATCGATTTGCCCCAGAATCTTGCCCGTGTCGGGATGGCGAATCAGCACCACAATCTCCGAGCGCGTCTCCAAGTTGCAGGCGAGGTAGTTCTCCAGTTCACGCACATCCTCGATGATCTGGTTCATGTTCTCGGCAACAGCCGTTCCGCATACGCCGCGCCCGACGGGGATGCGCACATGCTCCGTCGGCGGTCCGACATAGGGTCCCAGCACGAGTTCGTTCCCCTTGAGCCAGTAGATGCCCACCCAGTGGAAGTGGGGCAGACGGTCGTGTAGGTGCTGCATGAGGCGTTGGAGGCGTTCCGCCACAGGCGGCTCGGACGCCTCCAGAATCGCCTCCGCTTCGAGGATCACTTCGGTTGCGAGCGTGTCGTCGATCATGGGCTACGGCTTCTCGTCGGGTTTGGGCGCGTCTTTCGGTTTGGGCGCCCACTTCTCCAGCACGACGGCTTTCTGAATCGTGTCGCCGACGCGCACCAAGTCGATAATCTCGACGCCCTCTACGACCTTGCCGAAGATGACATAGTTGCCGTCCAGTTGGGGCAGGTCTTCGAGGCAGATGTAGAACTGGCTGCTGGCGCTGTCAGGGTTTTGGGCGCGCGCCATGCCGATTGCGCCGCGCTTGTGTTTGAGGTTGTTCGTCTCGAACTTGATGGTCTTGCCCGAGCCGCCCGTGCCCAGTTCGGGGTGTCCCATCGGCAGCGTCTT
>NZ_JANSJI010000198.1:0-5021 GCF_047462475.1 Synechococcus sp. H55.11 | reverse complement strand
GGGAGAGGGGCTGGGGGTGGTCGCGTGAGCGGCGCGGAGCGCTTGGGCGAGCAGCACGGAGCACTGGGATAGTAGGGAGTGCCTTCATCTGGCCATAGGGGGCAAGGAATGGATGACCAGGGAGTGGGCTGTATACAGTAATTGGTGAATGGATCGAGAGCCCATTGACTTCAGTTGACCAGCATCGACTTGGCCAAGAGCACGTAGGGGCGGATGGCCTCGCTCTCTTCGGGGCCGAAGACAGCGCTGAGGGAGTCGAGCATCAACTTATAGGCAGGCTGGCACTGGTCACGCATCTTGAAGGACTTCAGGATCGTCTCCAGCCAGTAGAGCAACTTATCCCGCAGGTAATCCTCATCGTTGAGCAGCATGGCCAGGCAGCAGTAGCGCCACACCATGAGGAGATCGCGGCGGCAACGCTCCCAGGCCAGGTGCCCATGTTGGCGGGGCAAATTCGGCATCATCGGCTGGAACTTCTCCATCACCCGCTCCACCAGCTCTTGCTCTTTGGCCTGCAGGACTTGATAGAGGCGGACTCGTTTGGGGATCCCTTCCACATAGGCGTGTAGGGTTTTCAGCTCGTCTGGGCGCAGATAGCGGCCCTCACTTTGTTGCATCAGCGCGGTCACCATTGAATTCATAGGAAGCCCCCTTGGTTTAGACGAACATGTGCATCAAGGTGAGCGCTTCTTCCGACGGAGCTGCAGTCTCGGTTTGAGGAGCAAATTCTGGCTCAAGCCGCTCTGGGGAAGGGGTGCAGACAGCCTGTAGCGCTTGCCAGCAGGGGGCAAGCAAACCCTGCTGCTCCGCCGGCAGGGATCCCTGCACCACCGCCTGCAACTGCTGGAGCGCTTCCGGTAAACCCAGATGACGTTCCATCGCCCCACAACTCCATTGCTGCAGGGGCAAGGGATCCCCCAACAACAAGCTCAGGCCCAGGGAGCGCAAGCAGAAGGCCAGTTGCCGGGCCAAGAGGCGCTGAGTGGGGGCGAGAGAGGATTCTGCCTCACCGCTGTACCCGTGCTGTTGCAGAACCTTCTCGATCCATGCCATCTCCTGCTGTTGCAAAACCTGGTAGAGATGCAGCCGCTCTTGAAAGGAGAGAGCGTAGCGGATGAGATCCTGCAGATCGTCGGGCGTCAGGTAATCCCCTTCTCGATCGGCAATGCGCTCCGGCCAGGAGTGAAGGTCATTCATGGGTGAGGTCTCCTTAAAAAAACCAATTCAAAAAAAACCAATTCAAAACAAGTCAAAAGATCGAGCGGCTCGAGGAAGCAAAACCCAAGTTGGGGCAAAGCAGGGCTAGAGCAAGGCTCCACCAAACAAAGCGGCAAAATCCTCAAGCGTAAAGGGATCCTCTGGCGGCAGCTCCGGCGGTGGCTCAGGGCGCGGGCGGACGCCCGACCAATTGCAGCCGGCAAAAAACTGCCCTACCGACTGGGCCAAGAACAGGGGGGAGTCCGACAGCGATTCTGGAGCGAAGGGAGCTTTGGCCAAGGGCCGGTTATCCCAGTTCAACCCCTGTAAAAACACCGCCAGCGGCTGGGTTAAGTCCAGATCGGTGTCTAGGTTGAGGGTGACCATGGGCGTTTCTCCAAAGTGGCAAGGGAAGGATTGCAAAAGCCACAGGCAGACCTCACAGTTGGTGCAAACGCTGCTCGATCTCGCGGGCGCTGGCCCCTTCGCTCACCCAGAAATTGGCGGCATCGATGCGCTCTTGCCCGCCCAGCAAAAACTTGCAATAGGTCTCCCCCATGGCGTAGCACTGGATTTCGATGCAGGCCAGCTCGCGGGAAGTCATAGCAGAGAAAAATCCGGCAAATAGCCCGGCATAGAGGTGACAAACCGGCCTGCCCACATCGCCCAAGGTGCGGGCCACCAGCGAGTCAAACAGGTTGATGAATAGGAACCCTTTTTGTTTGGACTCGGTTTCCACCTCCCACTTGCCCCACCCTTGCGCCGTAAAAGGCCACCACCAGGTCTCCAGCAAAAACAGAAGGTTGGACTGCTTGACCCCAACTCCGTACTCCCGCTCATACCACTGGGAAAAATGCTGGGCATCGCGGCTGCCCCAGTCTCTGCCGATGGTGTACATCACCGCCGCAGAGGCATCGCCCACTTCCCGCTCTAGGCCCGCCTGCAGGCCGACAATGAAGTCTTCGCTGAGCAGCAGGTTTTGGGTGTTGTTCCAGTCGATGATCGTGCCTTGCTCTCGGTTAAAGCGGAAGAAATCGCGGTAGCTGTAGTGGGCGTGCTTGTCGCGGCCCACCGGCATGGTGACTGCGGGACGGGGATCCGGTCGAGTGGTAACGCTGGCCATGGCTTTCTCCTCAACAAAACTGAGCCGTGATCTACTACAGCAGGAACCCAAGCAGAGTGTTGGGATCCCTTAGGCCTCGCGGGTCTGGGCAAGAGTGCTGCCGATGATGCGGAAGTCTTCGTTTTCCAGTTGCTTGATCGTGGAACGGGTGATGATCTTGCCCTGCTCCACCAAAACGCGCCCTGTTCGGGGGTGCAGCAAGTCTTGTTCGGCCCGCCGACCGATGAGCACCTCGATATCCTTCAGCGAGTTCACGTACATCCCCGGCGGCAGCTCCACCACCACCCCATCGGCCACCACCCGTGCCTGACAGGCCAAGCGGGAATTGCTGCGGGCGCTGGTGATCGTCTCCAGGGTTTTGGCCTCGCGGGGGGTGATGGGGGTGAGGCTCTCCATGCCCTCCTTGACGTAGACATGACAGGTGGCGCAGAGGCCGCGGCCGTTACATTCCTTGGAGACATGGAGCTCCTCCGACAAAATGGCCGACAGCAGATTGCTGTAGGTATCCACCTCCGAGACACGGGATAGAGGATCTAGCCGGATTTGTTTCACCATAGGTGGGATCCCCAACTTCAAGGCAGACAAAAACTCTGCCGGCAGATACGCCCTGCCGCAAAAGCAATGCAAGCGAAAAATCAGTTCCTACTCGTATTCTGGATTTTGGCCAGGCTGAGAGAATCAAAATGTCATAATCTTTAACTACGAATAAATACGGAAATTTTCTCCATGTAGAAAGCTGGAAAGTAGAATCACATAAACTCGAAAAAACTGGGGGCCTTCTTGTAAACATTTATCGCAAGCTTCCCCAGTTCAACTTATCGACAAGATAAATCTTGAGTAGGGCTTTTGCTCGATTGGATTTTGGGTTGGCATTGACAATTTTCGGATCTGGTTAATGCCGACTGTAAAAGTGTATCGAGCAACCCTATCTTCATTGTTTCTTTAAGTTGACCTCTTGTCTAATCGGTTTTTGTTCGCTTTTTGTCGGTCGCGTTGCTTGGGAGCTATCGCTATGGAACTACGCCAGCGGGATCCGCAAACGTTGCAAAACCTGTTGCGGGCTGCCTACCAACAGCTTTTGGAACGCCAGCCCTACCAGCACGAGAAGGCGGGAGAGCTGGAAAAAATCGAGCAGGACTTTCTGCGGGGTCGGATTGGGATCAAGCGGTTGGTTCGCCAAATTGGGGGATCCCGGCTCTACCGGCAGCTCTTTTTCAGTGCCGGCTGCAACACCCGCTGCGTGGAGCAGGGTTTTAAGCACTTTTTGGGGCGGGCCCCGGCCAGCAAGGAGGAGGTGGCCGCCTACCACGACATCTTGCTCCACCAGGGCTTTCAAGCCATGGTCAATGCCTTTATCGACTCGGAGGAGTACCGCCACACCTTCGGCAACGACCAACTGCCCCACCCGCGGCAGCGGCTGAGCGGCTGCCCGCCTCTGGCCTACCTGCTGACGGAGCAGATGCACCGGCGCCATGAGCTGGCGATGCAGGGATCCCCGCGGCTGCAGAGCTTGGCGGTGATGTAACTCAGGCGGCGGGAGCGGGAAGAAAGTCGAGGCTGTAGGCTTGGCGGGCATTCAGGCCAGCTTCGACAATTCCCAGGGCCACCATTTCCTGAAAATAGGTCTGCCAGCGCTGGTGGGTCATGGCACCGATCCCCAGGGTGGCCGCGTCGCCGGCAGTGAGGAGGCCGTAGTCTTTTAGGGCTTGGTGGGCATAGGCCAGAAGGGCCTCGCTCATGTTGGGGTTGTCTTGGCGGATGAGGCGGTTGCCGGGGCGGGGATCCTCCAGGTAGCTTTGCCAGCCCGCGATGGAGGCGGCCACAAATTTTCGCACCTCCTCCGGGTGCTGTTCGGCAAAGGGGCGGGTGGTCTCCAGCGTGGTGGCATAAGGGGAATAGCCGTAGTCGGCCAGCAGGAAGACAACAGGATCAAAGCCGCCCTCCTGGCGCACGCGGAAGGGCTCGGAGGTGACATAGCCCTGCTGGGCAGAGGATTTGTCCAGCAGGAAGGGGGCGAGGCTGAGGTTGTAGGGGCGCTTTTGCTCGTCGCTGAAGCCGAACTTGGCCCGCAAGAAAGGCCAGTAGGTAAGGTTGGCTCCCGGAGAGACCCAGATGGGCTTGCCCCGCAAGTCTTCCAGGCGCTCGATGCCCACGCCCGGATGGACCAAAAGACACTGGGGATCCTTCTGGAAAAAGGCGGCCACGGTGAGCACGGGGATCCCTGACGGCAGAGCCGCCAGGGCGTCGGGGCTGCCGCCGAGGACAAAGTCCGCTGCTCCCCCAGCCAGCAGTTGCAACACGTTGACCGCCGTTCCCCCCATGCGGATTTCCACCTGCAGGCCGTAGTCGGCGTAGATACCCAGGGCCAGGGCCTGGTAGAAGCCGCCATGCTCCGCCTGAGCATACCAGTTGGTCACCAGGCGCAGGGGCCGGGATCTGGAGCGGCGGGATCCCGCTGCTGCTGTCACTAGAGCAGCTCCACTGGCTAGAAAGCGCCGTCGGGGCCAGAGCTCTGCGGTCACACTAGCCATGGGCAGGGATCCTCAGACTGCAACGCTTTCAGTATCTCGCAAGCAGGTGGTTTTTGCCTCAGCTTGGCCCAAATAGCCCCTAGCCGGATGTCGGTATCTCTCCTCTCCCATCCCTCACCCCCGGCCCCTCTCCCATCCCTCACCCCCGGCCCCTCTCCCAGAGGGAGAGG
>NZ_JANSJI010000197.1:0-1117 GCF_047462475.1 Synechococcus sp. H55.11 | reverse complement strand
GCACACACACCACACGCTCACTACTCATCACCCTGGCCCTCTACCTGAGCGTGAATGAATGAAACCGGTCAGTGTGCCTGCACCTGCGACAACCCACCAGCGATTCGCCAGTGGAACGCCCACTGTGGTATAGCCTCTCGCCTGGTCCGTATATCGTGTTGTCGGTTTGCGTGCCGATGCATAGCGCCCGCACCCACGATGCTGCCGGTCGTCACTGGTCATAGGCACGACATGCGTGCTCGTCACTACTCACCGTAGCACCGCAGCGTACCACGCCTCATCACGCTGCGTCCCTGCCACCCTGGTTTGTATATCACCACGCAACCATTGCCGGCATAGGGAGATGGTATCTCTGTGCCCTCCATGTCTCAGTGCTAAAAACCACAGATCGAGGGCGTCATCTCTCCGTTTATCTGCCTTGCAGAAATATGATGATAAAATGGCAAAAATTTCCAACATAAGTATTGACAATTACCAATTGAGATGGTAATATCTCTATCAGATTGGCAAATATTACCAACCAAGTAACGAGAGGAGTTCCTATGATGCGCGACCTCTACCACCACGAGCAACTGTACGCTCGCGAGATGCAGGAACGTGTTGCCGGTGTCGCATCACTCCACCAGCCTCCGCGTTCGCCCATCGCTCGTCGCCTTGCCCGCTGGTTCGGCTTGCGCTTGATTCGGTTTGGTGCCTACCTGTTGCGCTACGCTGCGGATCGACGCTCTCGCCATCTTACCTATGCCCGCTAACGGAGGTTGCTATGTATCCACTACTGACCCGTGACCCCATCACCGGTGGTGAGTTAATCGTCACCCGTCTCGAATCACCTGAGAGCGGCATTGTCATCGAGGGTCGTTTTAGCCTGGGCTGGATTGGTCGTCTCTCGCCTGATCAGCTTGCATTCGTTGAGTTGCTGGTCAAGAATCGCGGGAATATTCAACGCCTCGCCGCTGAACTCGACATTGCCTACAATACGGCCCGCGCTCGCCTCGATGAAATTGTTGCTCTGCTCGGCGGTACTCCTGACCAGGAACCGCGGGTTGCTCGGCGTCAGATTCTCGGCCCGCTTGCAGCCCGCGACATTTCGGTGGAAGAGGCCGTGAGTCTTCTAAAG
>NZ_JANSJI010000196.1:0-1118 GCF_047462475.1 Synechococcus sp. H55.11 | reverse complement strand
GGTTTAATAGGGGTAGAGTTCCCCCTTCGGGGGGATCCCTAGAAATTGGAAACCCTCATCCACTACACCTCTATGGTACACGGTCTGGCCGTTCCCCCTTCGGGGGGATCCCTAGAAATTGGAAACGAAGAGTTCCCCGTTGTTGGTAATTTGTTCGATTAGAGTTCCCCCTTCGGGGGGATCCCTAGAAATTGGAAACTCGTATTCACTCTCCTGCCCCCGCCAGCGGGTAAGGCGAGGGTTCCCCCTTCGGGGGGATCCCTAGAAATTGGAAACCAACCGTCAGACAAGACGTAAAAATCCACACTGCGACAGCGTTCCCCCTTCGGGGGGATCCCTAGAAATTGGAAACCATATCCTCGACTGCAAAGTTTATTGCAGTTAAAAATGTTCCCCCTTCGGGGGGATCCCTAGAAATTGGAAACGTAATTACTTACCTAACCACTGCCAGGGGCGGCGGCATTGTTCCCCCTTCGGGGGGATCCCTAGAAATTGGAAACGCCTTCTTCTGAGCCTCTTCGAATAGCCAGACGAAAGGTTCCCCCTTCGGGGGGATCCCTAGAAATTGGAAACAGGGAACAAATAGTTCCCCTTTAACGACCAGTTCTGTTAACAGTTCCCCCTTCGGGGGGATCCCTAGAAATTGGAAACCGTACGAGTTTTCTAAATCCACCAGGAGTCCGATGACAGGTTCCCCCTTCGGGGGGATCCCTAGAAATTGGAAACCCTACAACTTCGTCGTACCTACTCTCTTCCCCCCGCCAGTTCCCCCTTCGGGGGGATCCCTAGAAATTGGAAACCTCTGCCACCAGAGAGGAACTGGAACAACTCTTCCTGTTCCCCCTTCGGGGGGATCCCTAGAAATTGGAAACGAAAGAATCTCGCAGATGTCGCGCAAAACCTTATCAATTTCTTGTTCCCCCTTCGGGGGGATCCCTAGAAATTGGAAACTTATCTTGACAAAGATAGCAACCAATCCTACGTGGAGATGTTCCCCCTTCGGGGGGATCCCTAGAAATTGGAAACTGTGGAGAAGACTTCTTCTTCCAGCACGCCAGCTAAGAGTTCCCCCTTCGGGGGGATCCCTAGAAATTGGAAACCGTCTTTATAGACGACGA
>NZ_JANSJI010000195.1:11886-20070 GCF_047462475.1 Synechococcus sp. H55.11 | reverse complement strand
CCCCAATCGCAACAGCCGGATCCCCCGCCGCCAGACCCCGACAACGCCGGTGAGGACAAGGAGGAAACGGATCCCCAGCCGGAAAATCTCAGCCTGCCGCAGGAGTTTTTCTTCGATCCTGAGCAGGTGGCCCTCGACCCGCGCCTCTTGGCCTTCGCCCAATCTCTGAACCAGCAGGGAAAAACGGGATCCCGCAGCCTGGTGTTCAGCGCCGACCGGGGCCGTTACATCAAGCCGATTCTGCCCCAGGGCGCCAACCCCCGCATCGCCGTCGATGCCACCCTGCGGGCTGCTGCCCCCTACCAGAAAAGTCGCCGCCTGCGGCAGCCGGGGCGGGCCGTCATCGTCGAGCCCGGCGACATCCGCGCCAAAAAGCTGGCCCGCAAAGCTGGAGCCTTGGTGATCTTTGTGGTGGATGCCTCCGGCTCCATGGCCCTCAACCGCATGCAAGCGGCCAAAGGCGCCGCCCTGCGCCTGCTGACCGAGGCCTACCAAAACCGCGACAAGGTTGCCCTCATCGCCTTTCGTGGCGAGGCTGCCGAAGTGCTGCTGCCCCCCACCCGCTCCATCGAGCTGGCCCGCCGCCGCCTGGAATCCCTGCCCTGTGGCGGGGGATCCCCACTGGCCCATGCCCTCACCCAAGCGGTGCGCCTAGGGGTCAACGCCCGCGCCAGCGGCGACGTGGGTCAGGTGATGCTGGTGGCCCTCACCGATGGCCGGGGCAACATCCCCCTCAGCCGCTCCCTGGGACGCAGCGAAGGCGATCCCATCGACCTGAAGCAGGAGCTGCGGGAGATCGCCCTGCGCATCCGTGCCCTGGGATTGAAGCTGCTTTTCATCGACTCGCAGAGCCGCTTTGTAACCACCGGCTTTGGCGCCGAGCTGGCGGAACTGGCGGGCGGGCGGTACTTTCATCTGCCCCGCGCCACCGACCAGGGAATTGCAGCCGTGGCCCGCTCGGCCATTCAAGAAGGACGCACTTCTCTCTGAAGGAGCAGCCGCGGCGGTGTTTGTAACTTTTCTTAATGGTTGGTTATGATCTCTGTAGGCGCTCTTCACCTTGCCCTATGACTACAGGACTCCTGCCGGAACTGCTCCTTGAGAATCCTATGGCTGTTGACTGGGTCAGTCGGGGCGTGAGCGCAGCCATTCGCGCTCTCTTCAAGCAGGTAGAGCGGCTGGAGGCGCGTGTGCGAGTCGAGCCTGTCGCCAAGCTGTTGCAAGGACGCATCGACAGCTTTGAGCTGTTGGGCCAGCACCTGCAGATGTACAACGGCCTGAGGCTTTCGGCCCTAGAGCTGTTTTGCAATGCTGTGGCCATTGATTTCAGCCAAATCTGGCAGGGGAAGATCAAGCTGCGCCAGCCGGTACAGGCCACGATGCGGGTGGTGCTGAGCGAAGCCGATCTGGCCCAATCCTTCAACACGCCTTTTGTGCTGAACAGGCTGGCCTTGGTAGGGCAGGATGGCAAATCCCTATCCTTCCACCACGTTCGTATCGCCATCACTCCGGCGCGTCGACTGGAATTGCAGGCAAACGTACAGCAAGCAGAGGCCAGGTCTCTCCGCGTTGGTTTTTCCGCCCAGGTTGAGGTGGTGGAGCAGCGTCGCATCCGCTTTACAGATCCGATGTTTGTGGGTGATACAGAGGCGGAGCTGGCGTTGAGCCGGGCCTTGGTCGATCACCTGAATGGGCTTCTGGACTTGGATCAGTTGGCCTTGCGGGGTACGGAGCTGCGGGTAGATCGGGTGAACCTACAGCCCCGGCAGATGGTTCTGTACGGCAGCGCCACCCTGGCACACTTTCCCATGCGCCAACCGCAATGGGAAAATGCTTGACAACCTTTCGGCGGGCAGCTACCCTCAATAGTGGTGAGGAGTGAAGAGAAGAAGCCTCTGGGGTCGAAACACGGACAGACTCCCAGAGGTTTTTTCATGGCCTATTCACGCGATCCCAATCCCGACGGGGACGCCGCGCCCATGCCCAGGCCCGCCGGGTTTTATAGTCATTTCAAATGGCAATGCAACGTTTCTCTACGTCGTTGTTGCTACACAACGCTGTTCTAACTCCCCTCTCCCTCTGGGAGAGGGGTTGGGGGTGAGGGCCTCTGGGAGAGGGGTTGGGGGTGAGGGTAGCGGCGCGGAGCGCTTGGGTTGGCGACAAAGTGTCTCAATCCTGTTTGAAACGACTATAACCCTAGGGGCTGGAAGACTTCTCTCAGCACTCCAGGCGTCCCAATCAGCTCTGGATTTGAATTCAGGCTGGGACAGAGCGCCTGGCGCAACTCTTTGCCCGGCAGGGATCGGGTGTCAGGGATCCCAGTTCAGTTGGGAGTGCCCCTGTTTTTCGCCGGCCCTCTTGACCCCTCTGCTGGTCTCTGGCCTAATTCAAGTTAAGCCTCTCTTCCATTCCCCCTTGAGACACCGCCTCCTTGAGTTTTGGCGTCGCCGCTTTCCCCACAGCTTGCGCACGCAGGTGGCGCTGGTGATTGCCAGCCTTTCCTTTGTCCCCAACTTGGTGTTCATCCTGTCGGTGCAGTGGATCTGGCCCGACACGCAATTTAGTGCCGAAGGGATCATTCTGCTGCTGCTGTGGATCCCGTTGCTGGCGGTACTATCCGCGGTGGTGGGCTATGTCCTGTCTTCTTTGATCCTGCGCCCCCTCACCTTGCTGGCCCGCGAGTTGGCCCACCTAGAAACCTTGATCAACCAGCCGGCCCGTTGGAATTTGCTGCTTCGTCCCCAGGATCCCCAAGAGGCCCTAATCCTGCGGCAGGCTTTTGCCCATTTGCTGCGCCAGATCCAGATCGACCAGTTGCGGCGGGAGGCCTTCATCGCCACCTTGGTGCATGACTTGAAAACTCCCCTCATCGCCTTTGGACATCTGCTGAGCGCCTTCAAGCAGGAGCAGCAGTTGGATCCCCGGGAACGGCTTGCCCTGCTGGATCGCATCCTGGAGGAGAACCAACACAACCTGGCGCTGGTGCAAAAAATGGTGGAGGCCCACCGCCTGGAGCGGGGCGAGATCGAGCTGCACCCTCGTCTTTGCGATCTGGGATCCTTGGCCAGAAGAGTGGCCGAACGCATGGGATCCCTGGCCCAAGAACGGGGGATCGACCTGCGCGTGGAAGGAGAGGGCTGGGGCAACGCCGATGAGGCCGAGCTGGAACGGGCGCTGGTGAATCTCGTGGACAACGCCTTGCGCTACGCCCGCCATGCGGTGGTGCTGACCGTCAGCCCTCGCCAGATCCAGGTGCGGGATGATGGCCCTGGCCTGCCGGCTCCCCTGGAAGAGCTGGCCCAGCCCTACATCGCCCAGCCCATCCACATCGCCGGCCAGCGCTACCCAACCGGATCGGGAGGTCTGGGACTGTACATTGCCAAGCGCATCCTGCAAGCCCACGGGGGTGACTTGCGGTTGATCGAGACAGGATCCCAGGGCGCCACCCTAGCCCTGGTGCTGAGTTAAGGCCCCACCAACAGGGCGGCCCCGATACATCAATCGGTACTTCATCTGTGGGGTCGAGTCTTTTTGCCCTGGTTTTTCTTCTGCTGTGATGGGTTGTAAAGAGGCAGTGGGAGGATGCGCCTGAGTGGAGGAAGAGGATGTACGGCTGACCTTGCCAGGCCACAAACCCGCTTGCTCCAGAGCCCTGTAGAGTGCCTCCGTGTCAATAGGCCAGAACCATCTGGCAGCCTCGTAAACTCGCTCGAGGGAGTGGAGAATATCCCCGGCCTCGGCCAAGCCAGGGATTACATCCGCTGCCCCCTGATAAATTGCCCAGCGTCGCTCTGCCGGCTCGATGTGGCGACCGGGATAATGAGTCAGGATCACAGGGATATTGGGCAGCTTGCTTTGGCACTCTCGGCAAAAGGCATAGGGGTTAAACAGCCCCGTCGTCATGTCCACCACCATCAGATCCAGATCCAGAGGCTGACTGGTTGCCACCTCCAGCAACGCTTCACAGGGGGAAACCAGCACCACAGAGTGTCCCTGCGACTCCAGTCCCAACTTCCAGAGATGAACTTGTGAGGCTTGGCCCTGAGCCAGCAGTATGGCTTTGCTCATAGGGGATGAAAATGTAGAAGGAAAGTTAAAGGCTTGCTCTACCCGCTGATCCGTCATACGTCAGAATCGCGCACGGAGCGTAATGTAGCATTCTCAAGAGGAGCAAATAGTAACCGGATATACAAGTGCTGCTGTGGAAACCCAACCTTCTGGGCGCCCACCCCGGAGCCCCACCAGCGAACTTTTGGGCGCGGCCTGTCCGGTGGCCTCAATTTTTGTCTTGCTCAACCCCATCAGGGATCCCTTCTGGCTCGGCTGCCAATTCAGCTTGTAGGGCCTGCCACTCTTCCGCAGAGAGCGAATGGAGCTTCTCTTGGATTTGCTGGGTTTCGAAGCTGGCCCACTGAGCCTTCAAGGTCATTTCCCCACGCAGCACCCGCCTCAGGTAGCCCAAAGTCCAGCCCAAGCACGCCAGCAAAAGCACCACGCTGGATATCTGCTGCGCAGCCCCCGTGTCTAAGCCCGCCCAAAGCAGCAGGCCGTAGAGGCCGCCGCCCCCCAACAGCAGGCCTAGGCCGACGCCAAGAACATCCAATCTGCGCATGACCCGGTAATCGACAAATGGCCGGCCTCACAGCGACCGAGGCTTGGGTCGAAATGTCATGAAGGGAGCCACCAGCACCATGCCGGGAAAGAAAAACAAGACTAAGAAAAACATCAGCACCTTTTCCCAAGCGCCAGCCGAAGTCCAGCGTTTGTCCACATACAGCAAAGACAACAGCGGCAACACCAGCAGATAGAGTATTGCCAAACCGGCATAAGTTGCCCAAATCAACGATGGGGTAGAAGCCATGTCGAGTACGTCCCGCAGCTATTTGACCGTGTCAAACAAATCTAACAGCATTGTAAAGGGATTTGTCGGCTTGCGGGAGTCGGCAACTCGGCCAACTGATCACAGGCTCGCGCTGATCGCCCCAACAGGGCAGGTGGGAACGCATTGTTCGCACATGACACAGCGGTTGCGGGAGAACTCCAGTTTCCAGTCGGGAGCGGAAATCCTGAGGGCCTCCGTGGGGCAGACTCCGGTACACAAGCCGCAGTCCACACACAAATCGGGGTCGATCTGAATTGCCTCGGCCCGTTCGGCCACCTCAATGCCCAGAGACTGTACCCACTCCAATCCAGCCTCCACCTGGTCGATGTCCCCTGAGAGCTCCACCACCAAGGTTCCCACTTCGTTGGGGGCTACCCTGGCGCGCACAATATTGGCGGCCACATCAAAATCTTTGGCCAATCGATAGGTGACGGGGACATTCACCAAATGGCGGGGAAAGATTAGGGTGACTCGTTTGCGCACGAGTTTGGCCTGAGTATCTGAGGTGCCGTGACTCTTCCAGTATGGCAGGCTGCTGGCGGCATCCTCCCGTCCTGCATGGGCAGAAGCAGGGAGGCGGGATCCCACGGAAGCTGTGAAGGGCGTCCCGCAGCCTGTCACAATGGGATCAGAGCGTTTTTGTTGATCCCCATGAACTCGGCCCAGCCCTGCCTCAACTCCGAGCACTATCGGCAGATGTTGGTGCGTGATGGCGAGCGTCGCTTCCGCGAGTGGCACACTGCTTTCCTCAACTATCAGCGGCAGTTTTTGCAAGAGATGAAGCGATTGCAGCTCCGTTCTTCCCGGAATCGTTGATCTGGAATCGCCAATGGGTTCAGTAATGCCTACGGCCAACCCTTTGTGCCCTCTTCCGGTCTCTTCTCAGCCTGATTCCTCCCTCCGCCAAGAAACTTTGGAACTGCTGGAGTGGCCCCGCCTCTGTCAGCACTTGGCCACCTTTGCCGCCACGCCGCTGGGCCGCCGCGCCTGCTTGGAGCTGGATCCCTGGCAGAGTCGCGCCGACAGCGAAGCCTATCTTGAGCAGACTGAAGAGGCGATCCGCCTCGATCGCTCGCAGGCGGGCGGAGTTTCCATGGCAGGGATCCACAACTTGCTGCCGGCCTTGGAACGAGCCGAACGGGGAGGGATCCTGAGCGGGGAAGAGCTGGTGCAGGTTGCTACAACTCTAGGATCCGCCCGCCGCATCCGCCGTTTGATCGATGACCAGGACTGTCTGCCCCGCCTGCAGGCTGGGGTGAGTGACCTACGCACCTACCCGGAACTGGAGCAGGAGATCTTTCGCTGTCTGGAGGAGCAGGGGGAGGTGCGGGACAGTGCCAGCCCCGTCCTTGCCGATCTGCGCCGGCAGCAACGGCAGCAACGCAGCCAGATCCAAGAGCGCCTGCAACAGTTGATGAGCCAGTACCCCCAGGCGCTACAGGATACCCTGATCGGCCAGCGGCAGGGGCGGTTTGTGCTGATGGTGAAGGCCGCCCAGCGGGATCTCATCCGCGGCATTGTGCACGACAGCTCTGCCAGCGGGGCCACCCTCTATGTGGAGCCCTATGCGGTGGTGGAACTGGGCAACCGCTTGCGGGAAACCCAAGCTCAGATTCAGGCAGAGGAAGAGCGGATCTTGGCCGCCCTCTCGGCCCAGGTGGGATCTGTTGCCGAGGATTTGGAGCATCTGCAGGCGGTGATGGTGGGGCTGGATGTGGCCTTGGCCCGTGGCCGCTACAGTCTCTGGCTGGACGGCCATCGCCCCCAGTTTGTCTCGGCAGGACTGCGCCTGCGGCAGGCCCGCCACCCTCTGCTGTTGTGGCAGTGCCGCGCAGAAGGCCAGGGCGCGGAGGTGATCCCCATCGACTTCACCCTCTCGGAGTCCATTCGTGTCGTGGTTATCACCGGCCCCAACACCGGCGGCAAAACCGTTGCCTTGAAAACCTTGGGGCTGTTGGCGCTGATGGCCAAGGCGGGGATCTTCCTGCCGGCTCAGGATCCGCCCCAACTGCCCTGGTTCGATGGCGTTTATGCCGACATCGGCGACGAGCAATCCCTGCAACAAAATCTCTCCACCTTTTCGGGGCACATCCACCGCATCAGCCGCATGGTGCGGGTTCTGCAGTCCGACCCGGCGCCGGCCCTTGTCCTGCTGGATGAGGTGGGGGCGGGCACGGATCCCACAGAAGGCGCCGCCCTGGCGGCTGGGCTGTTGGAGTATCTCTCGGAAAAGGCGTTGCTCACCTTGGCCACCACCCACTACGGCGAGCTGAAGGCCCTGAAGTACCAACATCCCGGCTTTGAAAATGCTTCGGTGGAGTTTGACGAGACCACCCTGGCCCCCACCTATCGCCTGTTGTGGGGGATCCCCGGTCGCTCCAATGCCTTGGCCATCGCCCGACGGCTGCACCTGGATCCCGAGATCCTGCAACGGGCCCAGCAGCACCTGCAGGGAGAAAGCCAGGTGGATCAGGTGATTGCCGGGCTGGAAGCGCAGCGGGCCCAATTGGAAGCGCGGGCAGCCCAGGTGGGAGCCCTGCATCGAGAGCTGGAGAGCTTATATCAGCAAATGCAGCAGCGCAGCCGCCAAATGGCCGAGCGGGAAGCCCAACTGGAGCACAAGCAAAACCAAGGTCTGCAAGCCCTGTTGGCTGCCGCCCGTCAGGAAGTGGCCGCCGCCATCCGCAAATTGCAGCAGGGAGAGGATCCCCAGCGCATCACGGCCGAGCTGGCGCAAATCCAGCAGCGCTACTCTCCCTCGCCGCCGCCTGCGGATAGGGAGTTTGTGCCAGAGGTGGGGGATCGGGTGCGGCTGAGAGGCCTGGGGCAGACGGGAGAGGTGATCGCCGTCACAGGGGATGTGTATGTGGTGCGCAGCGGCATCCTCAAATTCACGGTGCCGCGGGAGCAGTTGGATCCCATTGACGAGCAGCAGGCCCAGCAGCGCCAACGCCCCAAGGCCCCACCTCCCGCCCCAGCAGCCACCGCTCCCCTCAACCTGCGCACCAGCCAGAACACCCTCGATCTGCGGGGGAAAACCGTGGCCGATGCCGAGGCCATTCTGGAACAGCACTTTGCCCAAGCTCCCCCCGGCCCTGTCTGGATCATCCACGGCCACGGCACCGGGCGCTTGCGGGCCGGCGTACAAGCTTACTTACAAAATCACCCCCGCGTCCAGAGGTTTGCCCCAGCGGATCCCCAAGACGGCGGCACCGGCGCGACCGTGGCCCACTTGCGGTGAGGGTTGGGCTGTTTCAAACTCACTTACGGTCGTTTCCAACAAGGTTAAGACACTTTGCCGC
>NZ_JANSJI010000195.1:0-11786 GCF_047462475.1 Synechococcus sp. H55.11 | reverse complement strand
GAGCTGAAGATCCACGACCAGGCTGTTTGGTAACCGTTCAAACTTGACTTTGGAGCGCTGCTGCCGAGCCGACGGGCTGGGATCCCACCTGTTGCCGCCGGCTTTGCCAAAGCCAGTAGCCCCGCAGCAGTTGGCTATCCCCGATGAGCTTCAACATCACCGCCACCGTCATACTTGTCCAACTGAGAGGGCCAAAGGCAGCGCCTGCTGCAGCCAGCAGCGCCAACCCCGAAAGATTGAGCCCCAAGCCTTGCACCCACATCCACCAGACGGTCTCGCGCTCCGACATTGGCCGGCTCCTAGAAACGGAAGAATTGGATAGCCCTACTCTCCTGGATCTGAGGCGAGGTGGGGATATGGCCAAGCCTCAGCCCAGATGCCCAAAGCTGCATACTTCGGGGGGCGTTATGTCCAGGCCTAGCCCAGCCACGCCTGCAACCGCGCCAGAGCCAGCCGCTTTTGGGCAGCAGAGCTTACCGTACCTTCTGTGAGCCGATTGAAGCCGTGCACCAGCCCCTTGCCTCCCAAAGCCACCAGCGTCACCCGATGGGTTTGCCCCGGCTCAAAGCGCACCGCTTGGCCGGAAGGAATGTTGAGGCGCATGCCAAAGCTGGCGGCGCGATCGAACACCAGAGCCCGGTTCACCTCGAAAAAGTGAAAATGGGATCCCACCTGAATGGGCCGATCCCCTCGGTTGGTCACCTCCAGGGTCACGCTGGCCCGTCCGACATTGGCTTGGATGGGATCCTCTGCCAGCAGCAGCTCCCCCGGGATCAGAACCGGTGCAGGGTCCGCAGCAGGCGGGGTTTTGGGTTGGCGAGCCATGGTGGCAACCTCCTGAAGTCTGTGAGTCGTTGGGGGATCCTTAGAAAGCAGCTAGCGAATGGGGTGGTGCAGGGTCACCAGCTTGGTTCCGTCGGGGAAGGTGGCCTCCACTTGAATTTCCGGGATCATCTCCGGGATCCCAGGCATCACGTCCTCTCGGCTCAGCCAGGTCAGCCCCTCGCTCATCAACTGGGCAACCGTTTTCCCTTCCCGTGCCCCCTCCAAAACGGCTGCGCTCAGGTAGGCCACCGCCTCGGGGTAGTTGAGTTTGAGGCCTCGCTGCCGCCGATCCCGAGCCAACTGGGCCGCCAGGTAGATCAACAACTTGTCTTTCTCCTGGGGAGACAGGTACATGAGGTCACCTCAAAGATACAAAACGATACAGAAGAGACGGCAGGGCGCCACGTTAGCCTAGAGTTGATTTAACTTGTACCACCTCTGGGCCAACAAGAGGCTCCCAAGTTGTATGAGGAACCACCCGCCCTTCTCCAGCACTGACGGTCTCGGTACCCGATGTTGCATCTTCCTTCCTGGGCAGCCTCTCCTGAAAGAGTAACAATAGATAAATAGGTGTAGTAGTCGTCAAGGTTTGTTTAGATTTGTATCTCGGCCCTGAGTTGATTTATCTTGGAGCAATTTACCGGCTTTGTTTAGCAGTTTCCTTTGATATGGATTGACTAGGTTCTTTTGATGAGCTATGAAACTCGAACTGACTCCCAGACAGCGCAAGATTCTCTGGGCGACGGTGCGCAGCTACATTGCGACGGCTGAACCTGTCGGTTCCAAAACCTTGGCTCAGTCTTATAACTTTGGGGTGAGCACGGCCACCATTCGTAACGACTTGGCCACCCTTGAGCAGGTTGGGTTACTGTTTCAGCCCCACACCTCCGCCGGGCGGGTTCCTTCCGACTTTGGCTATCGGGTCTATGTAAACGATCTGTTGACCTCTGCCAACATGGATGGGATCCCCTGCGATGCTCCTCAGCCGGATCCCCATCCTGCTCTGCAGCAGTTGCTGGATCAGCTTGGCCGCGAGCTGGGCGACGACCTGGACAGTCTTCTACAGAGGGTGGCCCAGCTTTTGGCCCATCTGAGCGGCTGCATTGCTCTGATCACCCCACCCCAGGGGCCGGTGGTGGCCATTCACCACGTGCAGTTGGTGTCGGTGGCGCCAGGGCGGGTGATGGTGTTGGTGGTTACCGATTCTTATCAAACCCATTCGGCCTTGGTCAGCCCACCCGAGTGGCCCAGCGACTGCCAAGAGGATCTGGAAGATGAATTGCGATTGCTCAGCAACTTCCTCACCCTGAAGCTGCGGGGCAAGACTTTTGCCGAGTTGCAGGATTTGAGCTGGCTGAAGCTGGATGAAGAGTTTCGCGCCTACAGCCATTGGCTGCAGCAACTGCTGCGCTCGGTGGTACAACGCTATCTGCGGCCATCTCTCGGGCAGGTGTTCAGTGCCGGCATGACAGAGCTGATGCGTCAACCGGAGTTTTCCCAAGCCCGGCAGGTGCAGGCGGTGATGCAGTTGATCGAGGAAGGGGCGGAGCAACTCCAGGGAATGATTGGGCTCCATTTGACCGATGGGGGCTCAAGGGGGAACGATTCAGGACAGCCCGACCGCAATATCCCGGTGATCATCTACATCGGCAGCGAGAACCCGCTGGAGTCTTTGCACCACTGTACGGTTATCGCTGCCACTTACCACCGCCGCTCGGCTCCTCTGGGTACTGTCACCTTGCTGGGGCCGACCCGAATGGCCTACGAGCGCAGCATTGCGGCTGTGCAGGCGGTGGCCTCTCACCTGACTCGGGCTCTTGCTTAGGGGGGCAGGGTCTGGGCTGCACCCGAGCAATAGCAAGCTGTGACCAGGCTCTCTTCTTTTCACCTGCGGGTACAACACGCCATCCGGCAGCGGCAGCTTCTTCACCCCGGCGAGCGCTTGCTGGTGGCTTTTTCCGGCGGTCAAGATTCCTTTTGCCTGCTCCAGATCCTGCGGGATCTGCAGCCTCGCTGGGACTGGAAGCTGTTTGTCCTGCATTGTGATCACCGTTGGTCGGCGGACGAAACGGAGTGTGCCCGCTTTTTGCAGCGATGGCTGCAGCAGCAGGGGCTAATCCATGCCGTTGCAACTGCGGATCCCATCCGCCGAGATGAGGCAGGGGCCAGGGCTTGGCGCTACCAACAGTTGGACAAATGGGCCCGCATTTGGGAGTGCAGCGCCGTGGTGATGGGGCATACGGCCAGCGATCGCGCAGAGACGTTGTTGTGGAATTTGCTGCGGGGGACAGGAGCCGCCGGGCTGAGCAGCCTAGATTGGCAGCGCCGCCTGGACGAGCGGGATCCCACCTCTGCCCGGTTGGTGCGCCCCCTGCTGGGCCTTTTTCGTTGGGAAACCGAGCAATTTTGCCGGCAGCACCAGTTGCCGGTCTGGCCGGATCGCAGCAACCAAGATCTGGCCCATGGCCGCAACCGCCTCCGCCTAGAGGTGATGCCCTACCTGAAGCAACACTTTAACCCCCAACTGGAAGTGGCTCTGAACCGAGCTGCCACGCTGCTACAAGCAGAACACGAGCTGGTGGTAGCCCAGGCAGATCAGCTCTGGGCGCAGGTGTATGAGCCCACTTTGCCAGGGCTGCGACGGGATCCCTTGCGGGCCGCCCCCTTAGCCCTGCAGCGACAGGTGATGTTCCGATTTTTGTCCCTGGTGCTGCCCCACCACCCCACCTTTGATCAGGTGGAAGCCGGGATCCAGCTCTTAAAAGCAGGCCGCGGCAGCCGCAGCCCCGACTATCCAGGTGGGAGCTGGCTAGAAGTGAAAGAGGATCACATTTGTTTTGTTTCCATTAATTCCACTTCCCCGAAAGGAAGCAACTCTCCCCGACTATAGCCCTTACCCAATCCAGGGGCCCAGATCGACAGGGTCTCGTTTTGGGCTGCAATTTCCCCTCACTTTTTGTCGCCGAGGGGCCTGAAACCCTTGCCCAGCAAGGGATCGACCGGGTCAACGGAAGAATCAGGGTTTGAGGGTTGTCGCCGACCCTGTCGCTGAATTTTGGGTATAAAGCTTTACAAGGATCCCGGTGCTGCTGTTGAGGTGGCCTGGGATGGGCTCCTGAGGGGTGGGCTAAGACGGTCTTTCTAGGGATCCAGGACATAGCGATCCTGGGAGAGGAGCTTGTTGCCGCGATAGACGCTCACCTGCAAATGCTGGGGATCCAGCCGCTGCTGCTCCACGCGGATGGGGGAGATCTGGAGGGCGTGGCGGGATCCCCGTCCCAGCACCGACACGATGAGATTTTGGCCGCGGATCTGAAGGTGCAGGCGCACCGGCCAAGGGAAGGGGTTGCGCAGCTTGAGGTCGGCCAAGCCGTACCAAACGGTGGCATCCAGGCCGGGGGGCACCGACTCCACGGGGCGGTAATGGGGGTGCCTTTCCACCACTTCCAGCCCCGCCAGCAGAGCAGCGTTGTATAGGCTGGAGGAGACTTGACAGATCCCGCCCCCAACCGAATCCAGGGTTTCGGCCACCATGAATACCGGCGCAGGCAGATAGCCCCGCTCGAGGGTGCGCGGCCCTACCACCTGGTTGAAAGAAAAAACTGCCCTTGGCTGAATGTAAACCCCATCCAGGCTTTGGGCAGCCTGGCGAATGTTGTGGAGCTGCGAGGGAGTGCGCTCCTGCAAGGAAGTGGTGTATCGGCTCAGGGTGGTTGGGGTGGGATCCGTCCACCACAGAGCCAGCAGGGCCAACCCCACCGACAAAGCCAATCCCCGCATCTTCCCTTTCACTTTTCCCAAGACACCTTGGCTTTCAAGAGAACCTCACCCTGGGGTTGGCGAGGGACGGCAGCGGCTTGGGCCGTAACCAGCACCTCTTGGGGGCGGGCGCCCTCTGGCAGCGGGTGTGGCGGGCGCAAGGCCACAAGTGCGGATCCCTGGGCATCCACCTGAAAGGTGCCGCAGTGGAGGATCTCGCCGTCGTCCAGCTTGAGCCAGAGGTGGTAACGCTCTCCAGGGGCCGGTTGGGGCAGATCCCTTGCCGCCAAGACCACCTCCTGCCACTCTCCTGGGCGCAACAGCAGGTTGGCCGACCCCACCTCTCCCTGCAAGTTCACCAGACGGGATCCCGGCTGTTGCAAGAGATGGGACAATGTCCGCACCGATTCTAGCCGGGCCAGTTGCAGCGCCTGCCGCAGTCGCCAGTTGTCGAAAACCAGCAAAGCCAAGGCCCCTGCCGCCAAGCCCCCTACCCAGCGCCACTCAGCCGTGAGGCGACCGAACCCCAGAGAGGACAGTGCCGGCTGAAGAGGGGTCAGCGCCTCCTCAATGCCCGCCTCTGCCATCACCTTGCCCCGCAAGCTGGCCGGCGGAATCACCCCTGGCAACCCATAGGGCAGCAGATGCAGAGTTTCTTGCAGGGCCTGCAACTCTGCCAGCAACCGCGGGTCTTGGGTTAGGCGTGCCTCCAGGGCGCTTGCCTGTTCAGGAGACAAGTCCCCCAGCAGATAGCCGGCCAGTTCTTCCTGTGCTTCTGATGAAGGGGGCGAGGCGGCTTCAGACCCAGAACTTAACTCCAAGGAGAGCGATTCCCGCAACTTGCAGAGGGCCTGGCGAGTGCGGGCTTTAACCGCCTCCAGCGGGATCCCCCAGTGTTGGGCAATGTCCGCCTGGCTCAACCCCTGGTAGTAGAGCAGCTCGAGAACCTGCCGTTGGCTTTCCGGCAGTTGGCTGAGGGCCTCCTGCACCGCTTGCCGTCGCTCCTCGAGGGAGAGCTGCTCAAAAGGGATCGGAGCACTGCCATCGGCGGCGAGCAGGGGTTGCCAGTGTTTCAAAAAACGTTGATGGCTATCCTGGGAGCGCAGACGCTCAATGGCTCGCGAACGGGTCAACGCACACAAAAAACTGCTCACGGATCCCTGCCGCGGATCATAGTCGGGCTTGTGCCACAGTTCGACAAACACCGCCTGAGTCAGATCTTCCGCCTCGGCCGCATGGCCCAGGATCTTAAGGGCCAGCCCACAGATCAAGCCGGCATAGCGATCGTAGAGTACAGCCAGGGCAACAGAATGCCCTGCTGTGAGCGCTTCCATCAGCTCCACATCGCTGCGGGATGGCCAATCCCTCACCCGCTCGCGCCAGGGAGACGGAGTCCTTGGTTGCTCAGCCATGCTACACCCAGCGTCGTCCCACAGAAACGAAGATAGACCTGATGAAAGCCTATCCCCTCAGCCGCGGCGAGCCGCCCACTCCAGCCCCAGCAGAGCCGTGTTCACCAGCAAGGCCAGGGATCCCACCGCTAGAGATCCAGCCCAGATTTTGTCGTAGCGACCGGCCTGGGCAATGCCCTCAAAAAGCAGGGTGCCCAGCCCCCCTGCCCCAAACTTGGCCCCCACCGTGGCAATGGCAATGGCCACAATTGCCGCCAGCCGCAAGCCGGCCAGGGCAACCGGCAGCATCAGGGGTAGCTGCACCTGCCACCACCGCTGCCAGAGGTTCATCCCCAGACCCTTGGCTGCCTCCAGAAGAGCCGGCTCCACTGATTGCAAACCCACGTACAGGTGGCGCACCAAGATCACCTGCGAGTAGAGCACCATCGCCACCACCACCGAGCGGGCATTGAGCCCGAACCAAGGGATCAGCAAAATGATTAGAGCCAGGCTGGGCACCGTGTACAGGATGCTGAGGATCCCCATCAGCGGTAGGGCTAGCCAGCGCACGTGGTGAACCAGCAAAGCCAACGGCAGCGCCAGCACCAGCGCAATCCCCAAGGCCGTCGCCACCATTGCTAGGTGCTCTTGGGTAAGCTGCCACACCAAGCCGGGATGGCGGAGAAGGTAGCTCATGCGGATCCCCCCTCCAGCATGGCCAGATGGCGGATGTGATCCAGGGTAACGATGCCGATAGCCCGCCCGTCTTCCCACACCGTGAGAGCCGCCGCCCCCGTGCGCAGCAGCAGCGACAAGGCCCGCCGTAGGGTTTCGTGGGGCTTTACCACCGCCCCCTCCTGGATCTGGTGGTTGTGCGGGATCCGCTCCATCGCCGTTTCCACCCGCAGCACGCTCAGTTGCCGCACCATGTCGTCTGCCCCCAATAGCTCTCTGACAAAGGGGGTGGCCGGCTGGGTGAGCAGTCGAAAGGGAGTATCGAACTGCACCACTCGCCCCTGCTGCATCACCAAGATGCGATCTGCCAGGCGCAGCGCCTCTTCCACGTCGTGGGAGACGAAGAGGATGGTCTTTCTCAGTTGCCGCTGCAGGCGCAGGATCTCATCTTGTAGCTTGCTACGGGTGATGGCGTCGAGGGCCCCAAAGGGTTCGTCCATCAGCAGCAGATCCGGATCCCCGGCCAGCGCCCGCGCCAGCCCCACCCGCTGCTGTTGGCCGCCTGAGAGTTGAGCCGGGTAGCGACGTCGGTATTCTTGGGGGGGCAAGTTGACCAAGCTGAGCAGCTCGTCCACTCGCTCGCGGATGCGCTCCCTTGGCCAGCCCAAAAGTCGCGGCACCACCGCCACATTCTGGGCCACCGTCATGTGGGGAAACAACCCCACCTGCTGGATGACATAGCCGATGCGCTGGCGCAGCGCCGTCACCGGAAAGTGGCGGATATCCTGCCCATCCAGGCGAATCTGTCCTTGGGTGGGCTCCAGCAGCCGGTTCACCATCTTCAGAAGGGTGGTTTTGCCGCAGCCGGAAGGGCCGAGGATGACCACCAACTGGCCTGAGGCCACAGAAAAACTGCACTCCTCCACAGCCGGACGGGAACTGTGGGGGAAGCGCAGCGATACCCGCTCGAATTCAAGGGTGCTCACGCCGGGGCCTCGGGCAACGGCTATTCCTTCAAAATACCGGCCTCCACCAAGAAGGATCTCGCCACCTCTGCCGGCTCCTTGCGCTTGCCGCTCACCTCGTAGTTCAGCCGCTGCATCACCTCGTCCGTCAGCAACGGAGCAAGGGCGTTCAAAGCAGTGGCGATGCCGGGGTTGGCCTCCAGGGTATCTTTGCGCACCACCGGCGCCACCTGGTAAGGGGGGAAAAGCTGCTTGTCGTCCTTGAGCACCACCAGGTCAAAGGCGGCAATTTCCCCGTCAGTGCCAAAGGCCACCGCCACATCCGCCTCCCCATTGACCAAGCCCTGGTAGCGCAGGCCGGGATCCACCGCCTTGTAGGCTTTGAGGCGAAAGTTGCCGTAGACCGCTCGCAGTCCCGGCAGGCCGTCTTCGCGGGCTTGAAACTCCGGCGGCCCGATCATCACCAGCTCGCCTGCTCTGGCCACCATGTCTGAGAGGGTAGTGATGCCCAGCTCCGCCGCTCTGGCGCGGGTCATGGCCAGGGCCTGGGTGTTGTTCATGGGGGCCGGATCCAGCCAAACCAGTTGGAACTGGCGCTCGTACTCGCGGGCCACCGTCGCGTATACCTGGGCCGGGTCACTGCTGCTGGGCAGCTTGAGCACCGTCAGCAGGCCGGTGCCAGTGTACTCCGGGTAGAGATCGATCTCGCCGCTCAGCAGGCCGGCATGGGCCACCGGCGTTCCCCCCAGGTTGAGCTTGCGCTCCACCGCCAACCCCGCCGCCTCCAGAGCCAAGGCGTACATTTCCCCCAAGATAAACTGCTCGGTGAAGTCCTTAGAGCCGACCACAATCGGTTTGGCAAGGCCCGCTTGAGGGGCAAGAACAAGGGCGGCCAGCCCCGAGAGGGCCAGCAGAGCCAGGCGACGAGTGGTTTTGAGCATGGCAAAAGGGATCCCCAACTCGAGACAAGCGGCCCTGCCGAGAGTGTTCCGGCCTGGGCCAGGAAGTTGCGACTGTTAAGCCACCATTAAACCATTATTGTCCCCGATCCGTAACTGCAAGAGCGACAGCGGCACTACCGGCATTGCCCCGCCCCAGAGCCTCAACCCCATCCCATTAGCCTCTGCCGGGGGCCGGGAACGATCCGGTGACGGCCCGGATCTTCTGCCGCCGCCCAGCTCGCTCGATCTCCAGCTCCAGGGTGCTGCCCACCTCGGTGCGCTCCACCTCCTGTTGCACTTGGTCGGCGGTGGTGACGGCGCGGCCATTGATGGCAAGAATGATGTCTCCGGCGCGCAGGCCCGCCCGCTCTGCCGGGGATCCCTGGATCACCTCGCCGATGAGCACCCCCTGATCCACCGTCACGAAAATGCGGCTGTTGGGATCCTGGTTGAGACGTTCCTTCAGGTCGGGGGTGAGGGTGAGCATACGGATGCCCAGGTAGGGGTGATCCACCTTGCCGCGGGCGATCAACTGGTTGGCCACCCGCTGGGCTGTCTCGATGGGAATGGCAAAGCCCAGCCCTTGCGCCCCTTGGATGATAGCCGTGTTCACCCCGATCACCTCCCCTTGAGCATTGAGCAGGGGGCCGCCTGAGTTGCCGGGGTTGATGGCCGCATCCGTCTGGATAAAAGACACCCGCTTGTCGGGCACGCGGATCTCGCCGCTGGAGCGGCCCAAAGCGCTGATGATCCCAGCGGTTACGGTGTTGTCCAGCCCCAGGGGGTTGCCGATGGCAATGGCCCACTGGCCCGGCTCCAGCAGTTCGGAGCGGCCCAGCTTCACCGTCGGCAGGTTCTGGGCCTCGATCTTCACCACCGCAATGTCCGTCACCGGATCGGTGCCAATTACTTTGCCGTCAAAGCTGCGGGTATCCTTGAGCGTCACCGTCACCTTGTCGGATCCCTCGACCACATGGGCGTTGGTGATGATCTGGCCGTCCGGGCTGATGATAAAGCCGGAGCCAGTGCCCTGTTGCCGCCGTTGGCGGGGGATGGAAGGGATCGCTTGGCCAAAGAAATCCCGGAAGAAGGGATCGCTAAAGAACTCCTCTGGAAAAGCGCCCGGAACGCGCACCGTCCGCTCGGAGTCGATGCGCACCACCGCCGGCCCCACCTTTTGCGCCACCTCGGCGATAAAATTCAGGTTCAGTTGGGGCGGGGTTGCCGTCGTTTGCGCAGATACTCCGTTGCTTCCCATGAGAGCTGCTCCTAGCCCAATGCCCAAGAGCACCAGCAGCAGCGGCGAGAGAAGAGACTTAAGAACGGCCAAAGGCTCAAAAAAGGAACGAACTCCGTCCTGCTGATGCAAACGGGCAGGTTGAGCAGAAGCTTCTGAACTGGGAGAAGGTTGGCCCGGCATGGATGTGCTGCGCTTCATAGCTACCTGAGTCAAGGAAGAGAAGAGCTGGGAGCGCAGAAATACCTTGGCCCCCTGCGAAACCTAGGGCCTAATCTAGCATGGACAGCAGGGATCCCAAGGCGGCAGCCGCGGCGCTTTTCCGTACTTCCATCTGGGTTGAAGAGCAGCGGAATCTGCTTGCCTGGAGTAGCCACCCTATATCCAACTGGCTTTGATGGGGATAGAAGGCCAGACAGGGCTGTTGTCCCCAGCTTTGGCCGGCTTACAGCTAACGTAGAAGTGGTAGATCGGGGGTAAGACCATGACCAACCCAGCCCGTCGTCTGTTGGCTCCTCTACTTGCCGGTTTTCTCTGGCTACCGGCAGCCACCCCGGTTTTGGCGCAAAGGGATCCCTTGCCGCCACCGCCCCCCGGCCAGGGATGGCGCCCGGTGAACCCCCTTCCCCCTGATGAGCCAAGCCAGCCCTTTCAACTGCAAACCACCTTGCTGTTGCGCTCTGGGGATCTCATCCAAGCCGTGCATCGCTCTCCGGAAGCCCTCTTGATTGCCCCTGGCGAAACCCGTGCCGTCAGCCTTAGCCTGGAGACTCCCCTGCGGGATATCTACGGCAACATGGTCGTGCCGGCGGGAGCTATCCTAGAAGGCCAATTCCAGCCGGTGAGCGGCGGCACCCAGTTTGTCTCGCGGGCCTTGATCTTCAACGGCCAATCCTATCCTCTCTACGCCCAAAGCCAGGTAATCCCGCTGCGCAAGGATCCCCGCCACACTTCTGGGGAAGCGATCGTGCAAGATGCCCTGATCGGGGCGGCGGCAGGGGCGATCTTGGGCGGCCTGTTCGGCGACCGGGTGATCTCGACGGAGAAGGTGCTAGGTGGAGCGGCAGCAGGGGCCGTGATCGGCAATGTGACGGCGCCGGAGGTGGCGGTGATCGATCCCAACGCCAACTTGACCCTGACGGTCACCCAAGATTTCCAACCCTACCTGCCCTAGCCAGCTTTTGAAAACCCTGCTGGCCAGGGCTAGGAACCGGCGGCCAGCCGATCCCAAATCTCCTCGTGGGAGAGGCCCCTGCGCACCCATTCTTCGCAATTGTGCAGCCGCTGAGCCGTGCCGATGAGGAAGCGGTTGAGGTCGGCCCCCAAAGATTCGCAGGTGGTCTGCACACAGACCAGATCCCGGCCTGAGAGCAACGAGAAGAGGCCCGCCAGCATTCCTGCCTCCAGATAGCCGGCAGGCTCCCGCTGCGCAGACAGCTCCTCTGGGCTGAGGCTGGCACGAGCAGCCAGGGCAAAGCCGGAGTTGCGGATCCTAGCCTCCACCAAGCCGCGGTCAGCAGCGGAAAAATCCAGCTCTAGGCGTCCCCAGCCGTGGGTGGCCCAGAGCTCGCTGAGGGCATCCAGGAAGATCCCCAGCGGCAATTCCTGCAGCGGTTGCTGGTAGTAGCGGGAGAGTTCGTCTTCGATGCGGCGGAAAAATGCTTCTCCCCACTCGCGGCCACAGTTGTAGAGGATGACACGGGTGGCTTGCCCGGTCTCGTAGCGCAAGCCGGCGTAGATGGCTTCCAGGAGAGGCATGGGAAAGGCCGCCAGGCGGTATCCTCCCCGGCTGTAGAGCAGGCCGCTGTGGATGTCGGGACGGATGTAGTAGGCAGGGCTAAAGCAGTGGCCGGGCAGGATCTCTTGCAGGGTGATCATGGCTTTCCTCTCGGGGAGATGGACGGACTTGAGGGCGGCTGCAACTGAGGCTTTCACGGTCATTTCAAATAGCAACAAAATAGTTGGTTGCCTGGATCCCAGCTCCCCTCTCCCT
>NZ_JANSJI010000194.1:0-1141 GCF_047462475.1 Synechococcus sp. H55.11 | reverse complement strand
GATCCACTTCCCAAGCAGTGTTGGAGACCAGCTCCATTCCGGTGATTTTGGTAGAGGAAGAGGATTTTGGAAAGAGAGGGATCCCCATTCTCGAAGGCGAAAAAAGCTGAGGATCCTCCTTTTTCTCTGGCTGAGTTCTCTATTTAGGTTCATTGATTCGCAATCTCATTGGAATAGCTGCAATACTACATAGTATCGACCGGGTAGGCGCGAATGGCTGCATCTACTGTTGCAATGGTCAATCCATTTTGTAGAGCTTGGCAGATAAGGATTCTGTCGAACGGATCCCGGTGTAGTAGCGGAAGCTTAGCTAGTTGAGCTACACTATCCTCATCAAGGTCAAGACTGGCAATTTGATGTAGGTTTCTTTGTTTGGGTAAGTAAGTTGCAGGATGCTCCGGCAAAGGTAGCTTGCCCAACTGGTGTTTAACAGTGGCTTCCCAGATTGAGATTACGCTCAGGTAAACCTGATTGTTTGCATCGCGAATTGCGTCTCGAAGATGCTCTGAAAGTCGATTGCTACCGCTGATAAACCATAAAAAGATATGTGTATCTAGAAGAATTCTCATTGGCTCTCAAATGCGTTGAGAACATCTTCTGGCAAAGGAGCGTCGAAATCATCTGGAACGACAAATTCACCCGCACACAGACCAAACGGGCGTAACCGCTGACTACTGGAGATAGGTCTGAGCTCAGCGATAGGCTTGCCCGACTTAACAATGACAAGAGTTTTACCCGTCTCCACTTGATGAAGGTACTTTAGGGGATCACGTTGAATTTCATCAACAGTTACAATTGACATCGACTTAGCTCATCTAACTCACTATACTCAAGATACTCAATGGGCAAGCAATCTCTCAAAACTCGATCACCTGAAGCTATCTGGGTAAAAATCCTTGACTAACTGGCTTGATTTGTCCTTCAGCAAAGATGCAAGCCTCCCCATCGAAGTCAAAACCTCGCTCCTCAGCCGCCTACCTTAGAGTACCAGGTACTACACCATGTTCCGCATCAACAGCAATAGCCTAGATCTGACTCAACGCCGAGGAGCTGCTTATGTCCGATTTCCCTTCTGCGTGGCGCTTTATTGTTTTGCTGGGGATCGTCAGCCTCTGCGCCGACGCCACCTACGAGGGGGCCC